>NZ_JBHUWC010000004.1:0-80566 GCF_042670225.1 Isoptericola sp. NPDC057191
ACAGATCCCCGGAGGGCCGAGCCATCTCGACACCGCCACCCGCACCGCAGCCCGCACAGCCCGCCGGGGCGCCTCCGGTGTGCCCGCGACACCCTGACCGGGTCTCCTACGTGCGCTGCCAGCGCTGTGGACGGCCGACCTGCCCCGAGTGCCAGCGGCCTGCCGCCGTCGGGATCCAGTGCGTCGACTGCGTGAACCGGGCCGCGCGGGCCGTGCCGAGCACCCGCACGATCTTCGGCGGCACCGTGCGCGGCGGGCGGCCCGTCGTCACCCTGACGATCGTGGCCCTCTGCGTGGTGAGCTGGGTGCTGCAGCTCGTCTACCCGGGATGGACCAGTCTCTGGGCGTTCAAGCCCGCGCTGGGCCTCGACGAGCCGTGGCGGTTCCTCACGTCGGCGTTCCTGCACTCCAGGAGCCCCCTGCACATCCTGTTCAACATGTACGCGCTGTGGCTCACCGGCCCGTTCCTCGAGCAGGCGTTCGGGCGCGGGCGCTTCATCGCGCTCTACGTGCTCTCCGCGGTCGCGGGATCCGTCGGCTACCTGCTGCTTGCGAGCCCTGACAGCGCCAGCTGGGACGCGACCGTCGTCGGGGCCTCCGGCGCCGTGTTCGGGCTGTTCGGCGCGATCATCCCCGTGCTGCGCCGCACCGGGCGCAGCGCAGGTCAGATCGTCGCGCTCATCGCCATCAACATGGCGATCCCGTTCTTCGTGGGCGGCATCGCCTGGCAGGCGCACCTCGGCGGCCTCGCCGTCGGGCTGGCGGTCGGCGCGGGGTTCGCCTTCGCGCCACGCGAGCGGCAGGCGCTCGTGGCGTGGCTGCTGCCCGCCGGGGTCGCCGTCGTCCTCGTCGCCGCGACCCTGTGGAAGTACGCCTCGGTGGGGATGCTCTGAGCTTCGCCCACAGGGTTGTCCACAGGTGTGGAACGAACTACACCTGTGGAAGTCGTCAGCCCGAGGTCGTCAGCGCCAGCGCGTGGTGAGACCGAAGCCCGCGATGATCAGCACGAAGCCGACGGCGAGGTTCCAGCCCTCGAGCGCGGGGATCGGCAGGCCGAGCCCGGGTGCCGTCAGGTAGTACAGGACGATCCACGCCAGGCCGACGATCATGAGCGTGAGCATCGTCGGCACCAGCCACGGCGGGTTGCCCTGCGCCTTGGCCTTCGGGGTCGCGGTCGCGCTCTGCTCGACCGGCGCGCTCTTCTTCTTGCGGGACTTCGACTCGGGCACGGGGTGGGCTCCTGTCCGGACGGGCGGGTCCGGCGGTCGTAGGCCGGATGCCTGACACCGCCGGTGATTCTGTCGACTAGCGTAGTCGTCAGCAGGCTTAAGAAGGACAGCCCGGGACTGAGGTGTACTGCGATGAACCGACGACTGCGCGCGAGCGCGACCGTCGCGTGCGTCCTCGCCGCGTCCGGGCTCATGTTCACCGCCAGCGCGCAGCTCGCGGACGGCAAGGACGGCCGCGAGCCGCAGGACCTCGCTGAGCTCGTCACGACGGAGTCTGACCGGGTCTCGGACCTCACCGACCGGATGAACGAGCTCGAGACCGAGATCGACGACCTCGGCAAGAAGGCGAACGCCGACCTGCCCACGCGCAGCGCCGCCCTCGCCGCCGACGAGTCCGTCGTGACGGGCGCCCTGCCGGTGGGCGGACCGGGGGTGCGCGTGGCGCTCGACGACGCTCCGGCGTCCAGCCAGTCCATCAGCGGCGCCCGCCCGGACGACCTCGTCGTGCACCAGCAGGACGTCCAGCACGTCATCAACGCCCTGTGGGCGGGCGGTGCCGAGGCCATGACCCTGCAGGGCGAGCGCGTCACCGCGACGTCGGCGTTCCGCTGCTCCGGCAACATCCTGCTGCTGCACGGCAAGGTGTTCTCCCCGCCGTACGTCATCGAGGCCGTCGGGGACCCGACGGCGCTCCGCGCGTCGCTCGACGCCGACCCGGGCGTCGCCATCTACAAGCAGTACGTCGACTGGGTCGCCCTCGGCTGGTCCGTCAAGCAGTCGGACGACCTGGACCTGCCCGCCTACACCGGCAGCTCGGAGATGAAGTTCGCCAAGGTCCCCGCCGGGACGGACGTGTTCTCGTGACCGGCGTCGGGCACCCGGGCCGGCGATGGCGCACGCGCCACGCCCCCGCGTCCTCCCCCGCCGCCCCCGTCGAGACGAGCCCTCTGCCATGACCGTTCCCGCCACCCCCGCCGCGCCGCGCATCCTCGTGGTCGACAACTACGACTCGTTCGTCTACACGATCGTCGGCTACCTCGACCAGCTCGGGGCGCGCACCGTCGTCGTGCGCAACGACGCCGTGCCCGAGCCGGACGCCGACGGCGTCTTCCGGGACGCGGACGGCGAGCGGTTCGACGGCGTGCTCGTCTCCCCCGGCCCCGGCACGCCGAAGGAGGCCGGCGCGTCCGAGGACGTGATCCGGGCCTGCGCCAGGTCGCGCACCCCCATGCTCGGCGTCTGCCTGGGCCATCAGGCCCTCGCCGAGGTGTACGGCGCCACCGTCGCGCACGCGCCGGAGCTGATGCACGGCAAGACCAGCTTGGTGGAGCACGACGGCGAGGGCGTCCTGGACGGTCTCGCGTCCCCGTTCACGGCCACGCGCTACCACTCGCTCGCGGTGCTCCCCGAGACCGTGCCTGCCGAGCTCGAGGTGACCGGCGCGACGGAGAGCGGCGTCGTCATGGGCCTGCAGCACCGCGACCTGCCGCTGCACGGCGTCCAGTTCCACCCGGAGTCGGTGCTGACCGAGGGCGGCCACCGCCTGCTCGCCAACTGGCTCACGGTGTGCGGCGACGCCGGCGCGGTGGAGCGCTCGCACGGCATGGCGCCGCTGGTCCACACGGCAGGCT
Source organism: Isoptericola sp. NPDC057191 (assembly GCF_042670225.1). NCBI lineage: Bacteria > Bacillati > Actinomycetota > Actinomycetes > Micrococcales > Promicromonosporaceae > Isoptericola > Isoptericola sp. NPDC057191. Next base: position 2,861 of record NZ_JBHUWC010000004.1, read on the forward strand.
GATCCCAGCGCCGGTCGGCAGGGCCGACCGGCGCCGGGTCAGAGCCGGTGGTTCAGGAGTCGTCGCCGCCCAGGTCGAGGCCGGGCAGCGCGCCGTCGTCCCCGCCGTCCGTCGAGGTGTCCGTGGGTGTCGGCTCGTCGGTCGGGGTGGACCCGGCCTCCGGGCCGGTCGAGACCACGATGCCCACGTGGGACCCGACCTCCACCTCAGTGCCCGCCGGCTTCTCCTGGGAGATCACGAAGCCCACGGGAACGTCGTCCGAGGGCGCGAAGGTCGTGTCCGGCGTGAGCTGGGAGTCGCCCATCAGGGTCTGGGCCTCCTCCGCGCCCTTGCCCACGACGTCGGGCACCGTCGTCATGTCCGGCGCCTTCTTCTTGGCGATGACGATGGCGACGTCGCTGCCCTGGGTGACCGGGCCGGCGTTCGGGCTCTGCCGGATGACGGTGCCGGGCGTCTCGTCGCTCTCCTCGGTGGTGCTGGACGAGCTGAGCTTGAGCTCGCTGATCTTCTTCTTGGCGTCCTTCTCCGACATCCCCACGAGGTTCGGCAGGTCGACCTGGCCGGTGGAGACGACGATGTCGACCGAGTCGCCCTCGCTCGCCGCCTTGCCCTCGCCCGGGTCGGAGCTGATGACGAGGTCCTTCTCGACCGTGGCGCTGTTGGCCTGCGAGACGTCGCCGAGCTTGAGCTTCGCGTCAGAGAGCTTCTGCTCGGCCTCGGACTGCGTGAGCCCGGAGAGCTCGGGGACGGCGACGGTGTCCGGCCCGGCGGAGAACGTGACGGTGACGGTGCTGCCCCGGTCCGCCTCCGTGCCGCCCTGCGGGTCCTGGCCGAGGAAGGTGTTCTCCGGCTCCGTGGAGTCGGTGTCCATCTCCTGCCGGTAGACGAGGCCGGCCTTGGTGATCTGGTCCTCGGCCTCGGCGGGGGTGATCGTCTTGCTCAGCGACGGGACGGTGACGGTGTCCTCGCCGGCGGAGTTGACGATGATCAGGGTGATGATCGTGGCCAGGGCGATGGCGCCGATCGCGATCAGCGTCCACATGAGGCCCTTGCGGCTCTTCTTCTCCTCCTCCTGCGGCGGCACGCCGCCCGGCGGGGTCTGCACCGCCGTCGCGCCCCACGGAGAGGCCCCGGCCGGGTCCATCACCTGGGTGGCACCGCCCTGACCCATGACCTGGGTCGCGGCGGCACCGGCCGCGGCGGCGCCCAGCAGCGGCGCCGTGACGTCCCCGCCGCGCAGCGCCGTCTCGAGGTCCGCGCGGAACTCGGCGGCCGTCGAGTACCGGTCGTCGCGGTCCTTGGCGAGCGACTTGAGCGTGATGCGGTCGAGGACCTCCGGCACGTCCGACGCGAGCTCGCTCGGACGCTGCGGCGCCTGCCCGACGTGCTGGTAGGCCACCGCCACCGGGGAGTCCCCGATGAACGGGGGTCGGCCGGTGAGGAGCTCGAACAGGAGGCAGCCGGTGGAGTACAGGTCGCTGCGGGCGTCGACGGTCTCGCCGCGGGCCTGCTCGGGCGACAGGTACTGCGCGGTGCCGATGACGGCATGGGTCTGCGTCATCGTCGCGGCGGAGTCCGCCATGGCGCGGGCGATGCCGAAGTCCATCACCTTGACCGCGCCGGTGGGCGTGATCATCACGTTGGCCGGCTTGATGTCGCGGTGCACGATCCCGGCCTGGTGCGAGTACTCGAGCGCGCTCAGCACGCCCGCCGTGATCTCGATGGCCTCCTCGATGGGCACCGCCGCGCCGTCCTGCAGGATGTCGCGGACCGTGTGGCCCTCGACGTACTCCATGACGATGAACGGGATGGGGACGGACGCGCCCTGCGTGTCCGTGTGCGTGTCCTCGCCCGTGTCGTACACGGCGACGATGGCGGGGTGGTTCAGGGCGGCCGCGGACTGCGCCTCGCGGCGGAACCGGGCCAGGAACGACGGGTCGCGCGCGAGGTCGGAGCGCAGCACCTTGATCGCGACGGTGCGACCGAGGCGCGTGTCGTGCCCGATGTGTACCTCAGCCATGCCGCCGCGGCCGATGAGCTCACCGACCTCGTACCGGCCCGCGAGTACCCGGGGCGTCTTGTCCACCACTCAGTCGTCCTTCTTGGTCATGGCCGCGCGCGCGGCGCGCGGCGTGTCTCGGAGCATCATCCCAGAGTTGGGACGGACGCCCGCGCGAACGGTCGTCGGGCACGGCGACGTGTCGCGCGGTACGCACGGCGTGCCCTGGTTCGTGCCCTGCACGGTGCGCCGCGTCGCGCGCCGTGCCGTCGGGCGGGTGGTGAGTGGTGCGAGCCGGCCGCCCGTGAGGGTGAGGGCCGGGCCGAGGAGGACCGCCGCCGCGGCCTGGTCGTCGGCACCGGCGGCCATCGCCTGCACCAGCGTGGCGAGCAGCAGCACCACCAGCAGGCCGAGCAGCGCGAGGAGCGGCCACGAGAGCCGTCCGAGCGGGCCGAAACGCTGGCCTGTGGACGTCGAGGTGCGGCGCGTGGCGGGCTTCGCCTCCGGGTCCGGCCGGGACGCCCCCGCGCGGGTGCGGGTCGTGGCCGGGGCGGTCGGCGCCTTGCGGACCGCGGGTCGGCGGGGGTCGTGCGAGCCGGCGCGCACGTCCCGGCGCGACGGGAACGCGCGCGCGACGTCGTCGGACGGCGGCGCGGTCGGGGCGACGGCCGGATCGGCCTCCGCCCGCGCCTCCGGCGTCGTCGGTCCGTCCGCGGCGTGGCGCGCGTCGTCGGCCGACCCGACGGACGCCCAGGTCACGGGCATCGCGGTGGACGGCGGGGTGGAGGGTCGCGGCGTCGGGGCGGCGTGCGCGGGGACGGCACGCGGCGGGCGCGCGCTCTGCCGCGCCGCGGCGGCGACGCGACGGGCCGACCGCGACCGCGCGCCCAGCGGGTCCTCCGCGATCTCGCGGGCGAGCGCCTCGAGCTCGCTCGCGAGCGCGGCGGCGGACTCGGGCCGGCGCGACGGGTCCTTCTCGAGCATGCGGCCGATGACGTCCGCGAGCCCGGGGTGCACGTGCGTGGGCAGGGGCGGTACGGGCGCGTTGACGTGCGCCACCGCGATGTCGACCGGCGTCGAGCCGGTGAAGGGGCGCTTGCCCGCCGTGGCCTCGTACGCGACGACCCCGAGCGCGTAGACGTCCGAGGCCGCCGTCGCCGGCTGCCCCACCGCCTGCTCCGGCGACAGGTACTGCGCGGTCCCCATGACCATGCCGGTGGCCGTCATCGGGGCCTGGTTGGCGGCCAGGGAGACGCCGAAGTCGGTGATCTTCACGCTGCCGCCGTGCTCCAGCAGGATGTTGCCGGGCTTGACGTCGCGGTGCACGACCTTCGCCAGGTGCGCGTGGTGCAGGCCCCGGGCGGTGGCGGCGAGGATCGGCAGCAGCTTGCGCGGCGCGACGACGGGCTCGCGCTCCAGGAGGTCGGCCAGCGGCTCGCCGAGCACGAGCTCCATGACGAGGTAGCCCGCGCCGTCCTGCTCGCCGTAGTCGTACATCTGGGCGATGTTCGGGTGCGACAGGGCCGCGCTGTTGCGCGCCTCCGTCCGCAGGCGGCGCAGGAAGTCCTCGTTGCCCGTGTACTCCTCCCGGAGCACCTTGACCGCGACCTCGCGCCCTAGGTAGCCGTCGTCGGCCACCCAGACCTCGCCCATGCCGCCCACCGCGATCTGGCGCGTGAGGCGGTACCGCTCGCCCAGCGCGAGCCCCGTGCTCGGCCTCATCCGTTCAGCACCGCTTCCATGACGGCCTTGGCGATGGGCGCCGCGACGCGGCCACCGGTGGCCTCGGAGCCGGTCGACCCGCCGTCCTCGACGACGACGGCCACGGCGACCTTCGGGTCGTCGGCGGGAGCGAAACCGGTGAACCAGGCGTGCGGCTTGGTCTTGGTGGTGTCGCCGTGCTGGGCGGTCCCGGTCTTGCCGGCCACCTTGACGCCGGAGATCTGAGCGGCGGTGCCCGTCCCGGAGTCGACGACGCCCACCATCATGTCGGTCAGCTGGTCCGCTGTGGACTTCGAGATCGACTGCTCGAGCCGGTGCGGGGACGTCTGCTGCACGACCTCGAGCTGCGGGTCGCGGATGGTGTCCACCGAGTACGGCGCCATCATCTCGCCCCCGTTCGCGATCGCGGCCGAGATCATCGCGACCTGCAGCGGCGTCGCCTGGACGTCCCACTGCCCGATGGCGGCGGTCGCCTCGAACGCGGGCGCCCAGCGCTCGTCGTCAGGGGCGGGGAAAATGCTCTTGTACGTGCTGAACGGCACCTCGAACGGGCTGTTGTAGCCGAACTGGTTCGCCTGGTCGTAGATCGCCTCGTTGCCGAGCTTGACGCCGAGCTGCGCGAACGCGGTGTTGCAGGAGATCCGCAGGGCGTCCGCGAGCGACATCTTGCCGGTGGACGAGCACGCCTCGCCGCCGTAGTTGGGGATCGACCTGGTGGTGCCGGGCGGCGTGTAGGTGACCGGCGCGTCGATCTGGGTGTCCTCGGTGTAGTCGCCGCTCTCGATCGCGGTCGCCGCCGTCACCAGCTTGAACGTCGACCCGGGCGGGTAGAGCCAGGACGTCGCCCGGCTCAGCAGCGGGTCGTCGTCGGCGTTGGCGAGCTTCTCGTAAGCGTCGTTGGCCTTCTTGGTGTTGTGGGTGGCGAGGTCGTTCGGGTCGAAGGTCGGGTTCGACACCATGGCGAGGATCTTGCCGGTGGACGGCTCGACGGCCACCACGGCGCCGCGCTGGTCGCCCAGGGCCTCCGACGCGGCCTTCTGCGCCTTCGCGTTGATCGTGAGCTCGACCGACGAGCCCTCCGGGTCGCTCCCTGTGAGCAGGTTGCGCACCCGGTCCATCCACAGGGCGTCGGCCTGCCCGTTGAGGAAGTCGTTCTCCGTGCTCTCGATCTTCGACTTACCGCTGACCAGCGAGAAGTAGCCGGTGAGCGGGGCGTACAAGGGGCCGTCGACGTACTTGCGCTGGTAGCCGAACTCGTCGTCGACCGGCTTGGACAGCGCGACCGCCTCGCCGCCCACGACGATCGGGCCGCGGGCGCGCCCGTACTCGGCGTAGATCGACCGGACGTTGCGGGTGTCGTTGTTCAGCTCGTCGGCGTGGAAGAACTGGATCCACGTGGTCGACACCATGAGCGCCAGGAACATGACCATGACGACGCCCGCCAGCCGGCGCAGGGTCGTGTTCACTGCTGCTCACCTTCTCGGGTGTCGCGGAAAGGCTCGAGCGCCTCTGTCGGGTGGTCGGAGCCGGTGACGGACCGCCGCACCGGGGTGCCGCCCGCCGGGGTGCCGGTGCCCGACCTGGACTCGTCGTAGGCGCCGACGACGATCGGGTCGTGCATCGCGGCGCCCTGCGCGACCGTGCCGCGCACGGGCAGCGCGGACGGGCGACGGGCGTTGTCCGAGATGCGTAGCAGCAGCGCGATGACGATCCAGTTGGCCAGCAGCGAGGACCCGCCCTGCGCCATGAACGGCAGCGTCAGACCCGTGAGCGGGATGATGCGCGTGATGCCGCCGACGACGACGAACAGCTGCAGCGCCATGACGAACGCGAGACCGCCGGCGAGCAGCTTGCCGAAGCCGTCGCGCACGGCGACCGCGGTCCGCAGGCCGCGCTGCACGATGAGCAGGTACGCCATGAGGATCGCGAGCAGGCCGGTGAGGCCCAGCTCCTCGCCCAGCGACGAGTAGATGAAGTCGGAGAAGGCGTACGGGACCTTGTAGGGGTACCCCTCGCCCCAGCCGGTGCCGAACAGGCCGCCGGCCGCCATCGCGAACGTGCCCTGGACGATCTGGTACGACGCGCCCGACGAGTACAGCTCGGCGTCGAACGGGTGCAGCCACACCTCCATGCGCGCGGCCACGTGCGAGAACACGCTCGTCGCGAGGACGGCGCCGGCGGCGAACAGCACGAGGCCGATGAGCACCCAGCTGAACCGCTCGGTGGCGAGGTACAGCATCGCGACGAACAGGCCGAAGAACAGCAGGGACGTGCCGAGGTCGCGCTCCAGCACGAGGACCGCCAGGGACGCGGCCCACACGATGATGATGGGGCCGAGGTCGCGGATGCGGGGCAGCTGGAGGCCGAGCACCTTCTTGCCCGCGAGGGCGAGGGTGTCGCGGTTCGTCACCAGGTAGCCGGCGAAGAAGATCGCGAACGCGATCTTGGCGAACTCGGCGGGCTGCAGCGAGAACCCGGCGATGTTGACCCAGATGCGCGCGCCGTTGATCTCGGTGCCGATGCCGGGCAGGAGCGGCATCAGCACCAGCGCCAGGCCTACCAGCATCGCCGTGTAGGTGAGGCGGCGGATCCAGCGGTGGTCGCGCAGGAACCAGATGAGCAGGATCGCGATGACGGCGCCTAGCACCGTGTACATCATCTGTGCCCAGGCGTTCGCGCCGGCCATGCCTGCGAGCTCGAGCCGCAGGATCATCGCGAGGCCGAGCCCGTTGAGCAGCACGACGGCGGGCAGGATCACCTGGTCCGCCCACGGGGCGCGCAGCCGCAGGACGACGTGCCCGGCGAGCGCGACGACGACCAGCAGGATGCTGACCGGCCAGAACTCGGTCGGCAGGGAGCCGGTGACGCTGCGGCCGACCATGGCGAAGGCAGTGATGCCGGCCGTGAGGGCGAGGATCAGCAGGAACAGCTCGGCCAGGCGTGCGGGGCGGCGCTCCGTCGGCTCGACGGTGCGAGCGGCGGGAGTCTCGACGGCGGCGGCGCTCACCCCTTCGACCCCCCGCCGGCCTTCGTGGCCGTGGCCTTGGGGCTGGGTGTGCTGGACGGCGTGGCCTTCGGTGTCGGCGACGGCGTCGGAGTGGGGGACGGCGTCGGTTCGGGTGCGGCCTCGGCGATGAGCCGGTCCGCGCGCTCGCGTGCCTCGGCCTCCGAGGAGGCGCGGATGGAGCCGTCGAGCCGCTCGGTCCAGTAGTCCGGCAGGTCGGAGACGGGGGTGCCGGTGAGCTCCACCGCGGTGGAGAGCGTGATGGGGCCGGCGCTGGCCGGGATGCCCTGGTAGACGGCGACCTCGCCGTCGGCGACCCCGACGTAGTACTGCTGCTGCGTCCACCCGTAGGCCCACCACAGGCCGTACCCGACGCCGCCGAGGACGACGAGCACCACGAGGGCAGTGAGCCACGGACGTCGGCGGCGGCGCGGGCGGGCGTCGGTGTCGTCGGCCTCGTCGTCGGGGTCCTCGTCGTCCTCGTCGTCGTCCGGGTCGGTGGCCGCGGGCGTGCTCTCGGAGGTCTCCACCGGGGTCGTGAGGACGTCGGGGAGCTCGCCGGTCGCGGCCGCGCCCACCACCTGCGGGACGGTGACGCCCTCGACCGGCACGGCAGCGACGGACTCCTGGGTGGTCGACGCGTCGTCGTCCACGACGTCGGCGACGATCACCGTGATGTTGTCGGTGCTGCCGGCCGTCATGGACAGCGTGATCAGCAGGTCGGCGGCGTCGTCGGGCGAGGGCGTCTCGGCGAGCACCTCGGTGATCTGCTCGGGCGTGACGAAGCCGGACAGGCCGTCGGAGCAGAGCAGCCACCGGTCGCCGGCGCGCGCCTCCCGGACGGACATGTCGGGCGTGAGGTCGACGTCGAAGTCGCCCAGCACCCGCATGACGACGTTGCGCTGCGGGTGGTGCTCCGCCTCCTCCGGCGAGATGCGGCCGGTGTCGACGAGGTGCTGCACGAACGTGTGGTCCACCGTGACCTGGGTGAGGCGGCCGTCGCGCAGCAGGTACGCGCGCGAGTCGCCGAGGTGGGCCATGACCAGCGTGGTGCCGGTGTGCAGCAGGGCCGTGACGGTGGTGCCCATGCCGACCAGCTCGGGGTCGGCGTCGCTGGCGCGCACCAGGTCCTGGCGTGCGCGCTCGACCGTGTGCTCGAGGTCGGTCAGGGCCTCTTCGGGCCCGTGCTCGGTGCTGTCGAGGGGCGCGAGCGCGGCGATGGCCAGCCGCGACGCGACGTCGCCGCCCGCGTGCCCGCCCATGCCGTCGGCGACGGCGAGGAGGTGCGGTCCGGCATACGCGGAGTCCTGGTTGTTGGAGCGCACGAGGCCGACGTCGGACCGTGCGGCGTAGCGCAGGGTGAGGGTCACGGAGCAGTCACCCCTGGAGCTCGACGACGGACTGGCCGATCCGCACGCCGACGCCCGGCGCCAGCGGCTGCGGCCCCGACACCTGGGTGTCCCCGATGAAGGTGCCGTTCGTCGATCCGAGGTCCTCCACGTACCACTGGTCGCCCTGCGGGAAGATGCGGGCGTGCCGCGACGACGAGTAGTCGTCGTCGAGCACGAGGGTGCAGCCCGGAGCCCGGCCGATGAGGATCGACGCGGAGGACAACGGGAGCGTGGTGCCGGTCAGCGGGCCGGTCGTGACGACCAGGCGCGTGGGGCCGGAACGGCGCGGGGGCGCGGGAGCCGCGGCCGCGCCGGCGGGTGTCGCGGCGGGGGCGGCCGGGGCCGGGTCCGTGCGTCGCCGGTCCGCGCGGGAGGCGCGCGGGGTGCCCCGGGGTGCCAGGTCGCGGCGCAGCACCGCGATCGCGGAGAGCACGAACACCCAGAGCAGCACCAGGTAGCCCAGCCGCAGCAGGGTGATCGTCAGCTCACTCATCCTGGGGGGATCACCAGCCTTCGGTCTGCTGGCCGGAGGCGCTGCCGGTCCAGAACATGATGCGGGTACGGCCGATCGTGAGGGTGTTGCCGTCGAGCAGGGTGGCCGCAGGCACCTGGTGGCCCTCGACGAACAGGCCGTTGGTGGAGCCGAGGTCGGTCGCGACGACGCCGTCCGGCGTCACCCGGATCTCCAGGTGGCGGCGCGAGACGCCCGGGTCGTCGACGACGATGTCGGCCTCGGCGTCGCGGCCGATGACCGTGACGGGGCCGGTGAGCAGGTACCGCTGCCCGTCGATGTCGATGAGCGGGTGGCGCGTGGACGGCGCGGCCGACGTGGCGGGCGCGACGTTGCCGCGCACGGTGGCCGAGCGGAGCTCGAAACGTCCGGCGGAGATGTCCTCGTGCTCCTCGAAGGAGACGCTGACCGGGCCCACGAAGGCGTAGTGCTGCGACGCCGCGTACTCGGTGAGGTTCGTGGCGAGCTCGTCGGCCATCGTCTCCGCACCCCAGGCGTCGATCTGGGAGAAGTCCGCGGTCGACAGCTCGATCGTGAACTCGTTCGGGACGACCGTGCGGTCGCGCCCGACGACGGCGGCGCGGTCGTCGACCTCGCGCCGCAGCCGGCTCGCCAGCTCGACCGGCTTGATCTCGCTGTTGCGTCCCACCTTCGCGAACGCGTTGTTCATCACGCGCTCGACGCTCTTCTCGAAGCGCTCCAGGGCGCCCATGCCACCTCCTCCCGTCGGCCCACTCGTTCGCGGGCAGACTATCTAGATCGTAGGCAGGGCCGCAGCACCACTCCTCCGCGCGGTGTGGATTTCCTGCGAACGCTCGGCGCAGAACCGCGACCAGCAGGTCACGGCGAGGTGACGGCGCGCCCTCCTGACCCGCCGCCGACCTGCGCGGGAACCGACCCTCGCCAGGGCGCGTCCGGACGGGCCGGAGGCGATTGGGGGCTACCCCCTGCGCCGTGTTAATGTTCTGCGGCACGCGCGAGTGGCGGAATAGGCAGACGCGCACGGTTCAGGTCCGTGTGCCCGAAAGGGCGTGGGGGTTCAACTCCCCCCTCGCGCACGTGAGGAGGTTCCCGGGTAGTCGGGAGCCCACAAGACGAAAGTCCCGGTCGAGTTCAACTCGGCCGGGACTTTCGTCGTTTCAGAGGTCGACGGCCGACCTGACGCTTCAGCGCAGCCTGCGGAAGAACCCGCGGATGTCGTCGACCAGCAGGTCGGGCGCGTCGTGGGCCGCGAAGTGGGAACCCGTGTCGTAGACGTTCCACGACACGATGTTCTTGTGGTCCCGCTCGGCGAACGCGCGGATCGAGTGGAAGTCCCAGGCGAAGTTGGCCAGCCCCAGCGGCACGGTGGTCGGCTCGGTCGGCTTGTCCGTGGCGTGGAAGTCCTCGTAGTAGAGGCGCGCGGACGACGCCGCCGTGTTGGTGAGCCAGTAGATCATCGTGTTGGTGAGCACGTAGTCGGGGTCGAGGTTCGGGCCGAGCAGCTGTGCGTTCCAGCCGAGCTGTCCCACGGGCGAGTCCGCGAGCGCGTGCGAGAGCGTCTGCGGGGCGGTCGACTGCAGCTTGTCGTACGCACCGCCGTTCTCCAGCCACCACGACAGGAACTCGACGTTCTTCCGGTCCTCCGGCGACAGGTTCTCCAGCTCGGCGGGATCGCCGGACGGGAACGAGAAGACCTGGGTCACGTGCACCCCGAGGACGTGCTCGGGGTCGCAGCGCCCGACCTCGGGCGAGATGAGGGAGCCGCCGTCGTTGCCGTGAGCGCCGTACTGCTCGTACCCGAGGCGGTGCATCAGCTCGGCCCACGCCTTCGCGATCCGGTACCGGCTCCAGCCCCGGTCGGTGGTGTGGCCCGAGAAGCCGAAGCCGGGGACCGACGGGATCACCAGGTGGAAGGCGTCGGCCGGGTCGCCGCCGTGGGCTCGCGGGTCGCTCAGGCGGTCGATCACGTCCAGGTACTCGACGACCGTCGTCGGCCAGCCGTGCGTCAGCAGCAGGGGAGTCGCACCCGCCTCGGGTGAGCGGACGTGCATGAAGTGCACGTTCTGCCCGTCGATGGTGGTGGTGAACTGCGGGTACCGGTTGAGCCGCGCCTCCCAGGCGCGCCAGTCGTACTCCTCGCGCCAGCGCCGGACCAGACCCTGCAGGTACTCGAGCGACACGCCGTAGTCGGCGCCGCCGTCGGGCAGCTCGTTGGTCCAGCGCACGCGGGAGAGGCGCTGGTCGAGGTCATCGAGGTCGGCCTGGGGGATGTCGATGCGGTACTCGTTGATGTCCATGGATCCCACTCTGTCGGCCCATGAGGAAGACTTGCTTCCTCATGGAATGCGAATCTTGGGCCATGTCGGAAACCTCTGCGCGGCTCCTGCGCCTGCTCTCGCTCCTCCAGCTCCCGCGCGACTGGGCCGGTCCCGAGCTGGCCCGGCGGCTCGGGGTGAGCGGGCGGACCGTGCGCGCCGACGTCCAGCGTCTGCGGGACCTCGGCTATCCGGTCGTGGCCACACGCGGGAACGTGGGCGGCTACCGCCTCGGCGCGGGTGCGAACCTGCCGCCGCTGCTGCTCGACGACGACGAGGCGGTCGCGGTCACCGTCGGACTCCGCACGGCGACGGGTGGCGCCATCGCGGGGATCGAGGAGGCGTCGCTCCGGGCGCTGGCCAAGCTGGAGCAGGTGCTGCCATCCCGGCTGCGCCGCCGGGTCGGCGCCCTGCAGACCTACACGGTGCCGGTGCCCCACGACGACGCAGGACCGACCGTCGACACGGAGGTCCTGACGACGCTCGCCGCCGTCTGCCGCGACCGCGAGCGGCTCCGGTTCGACTACGCGGACCACTCCGGCGCGGCCACCGTCCGCGCCGTCGAGCCGTACCGGCTGGTGAACTGGGGCCGCCGCTGGTACCTCTTCGCGTGGGACCTGGACCGGGACGACTGGCGGACCTTCCGCGTCGACCGGATGCGGCCGCGCATCCCGACCGGTCCGCGGTTCGCCCCGCGGGAGCTGCCCGACGACGTCGCGGCGTACGTGTCGAGCCGGGTCTCCGCCGCCGCCTGGCGATACCGGACGCGGGTCACCGTGCACGCCCCTGCCGAGGTGGTGGGCGAACGGATCAGCCCGGCGGTGGGCGTCGTCGAACGCATCGACGAGCAGACGTGCGTGCTGGACACCGGAGCCGACACCGTGGAGACGCTCGGCGCGTACCTGGGACTGCTCGACGCGGACTTCGACGTCACCGGACCGCCGGAGCTCGTCGCACATCTCCGCCGTCTGACCGCGCGCTACGCGCGCTCGACCCCACCCACCTCCGACCGGGTGTGCCTGGCACCGGTGCCCTAGTCGCGGACGTGCTGGTCAGCGAGCTTCCGGAACCACCCACGTACGATCCGGCTGTGGGCGACGGCACGGGCCCGTGGCCTGCTCGCCGTCGTCCTCGCCGCTCTCGTCGTCACCCAGGTCGCCGTGCTCCCCGCAGCGTTCGTGCGGACGGCGGGCGAGCCGCCCGACCTGACGCCGCTCGACGACCCATCGACCCAGACTGCTCACTCGACGACGATCTCGACCGGCACGTTCCCCTGGGTGGCCAAGGAGTACGGGCAGGAACGGTGTGTTGCCTCCAGCAGGGTCTTGCCGGTGTCGCCGGCCAGGTGCTCGGGGAGCTCGGCCCGCAGTGTGGCGGCGAGCGTGAAGCCCGGCCCGGTCGGCACGAGGCTGACCTCGGCAGTGACCGCAACGTCCTTGGCGTCGAGGCCTCTGCTCTGGGCGATGAGACCCATCGTGGTGGAGAAGCAGGCCGCCCAGCCCGCGGCGAAGAGCTGCTCAGGGTTGACGCCGTCGCCTGTTCCACCCATCTCCTTGGGCAGCGCGAGCTGAACGTCCAGCCGTCCGTCCGAGCTGACAGCGCGGGCGTCGCGTCCAGATGACGTGGCGACGCCGGTGTACGTCGGGTTCATGTTCTGACCTTCCGTCCTGGTGTACCGGGGAACGCTGTCAACGATCACCACCGTCCGTGGCAGCCGCCATGACCTCCTAGGTACAGCAACCCGCATGACCTGACTGGTCATGGCCGCTCGCCTGTGAGCGCGCCACACTGGCGTGACCACCGCACCCGAAGAATGCGACCGCGATGACTGCAGAACTTCGTGACGAGCCACAGGCCGTCGGCGAGCTCGTCCGCTTCTGGCGGGTGCACAGGCGCCTGAGTCAGCTCGACCTAGCCCTCCAGGCCGAGATGTCGACCAGGCACCTCAGCTTTGTCGAGACCGGGCGTGCCCAGCCCAGCCGGCAGCTGCTGGTCCATCTGTCCAACCAGCTCGACCTGCCGATGGCCGAACGCAACCGTCTCCTGCTGGCCGGTGGGTTCGCGCCGATCTACCTGGAGAAGTCGTACGAATCCGAGACGTTGCGGCCGCTGCGCGAATCCCTGCACCAGCTGCTCGACGCACACATGCCTCACCCGGCGCTGATCGTCGACGGACTGTGGAACCTGATCGACGCCAACGACGCGGCGTCCTTGCTCTGGGCCGGGGTGGACCCCGAACTGCTGAAACCGCCCGTCAACCTGTTACGGCTGTCGGTGCATCCCGGTGGCATCCCCAGCATCTCGTCGATGACGGCCGCGTGCAGCGCCCCACTGATCCACCAGCTGAGACGCCAGAGCCGCGACAACGCCGACGGGGCCCTGGCCGAGCTGGTCGATGAGGTCGAGTCCTACCTACCCCACCAAGCACCCAGGGCCGCCACCCAGCCGATGGTCACTCTCGACCTCCGCACCCGCCGCGGCAACGTCCGCCTGTTCACCCTGATCGCCACCATCGGAGCCCCCCTCGAGGTCACCGCAGCAAGCCTCGCCATCGAGACCTTCCTCCCCGCCGACCCCCTCAGCGCCGCCCGCCTCCAAGAGCTGGCAGCCTCCGACGACAGCTCACCGAAACCATCGGCCGCCTCAGGAACGGTGGGCCAGGAAGGGAACTGAACCATGGCGGCCGTCGACGACGTTCGAGCGCTGGGCACACAGCTCGAGCGTTCCTCCGAGGTCTACGTGCGGGGGCGGCTGAAGTTCCGCGTCGGTCAGATGGTCTACGTGGCCTTCTCCCTGGACGAGACAGTGATGGGTTTCGCCTTCCCGAAGGAAGAACGGGCAGCGCTGGTCGGAGGGGATCCCCGCACCTTCCAGCTCCCCGCGGAGTCGGACCTGCGCTTCAACTGGGTCCACGCCGACCTCGCGGCCCTGGACCCGACCGAGGCGCGCGAGCTCGTCGTCGATGCTTGGCGGATGGTCGTCCCACGCAAGCTCTCCCGTGCCTACGACCTCGCCCATCCCGCCGGCCCGCACGACGGCTGACCGGCGGCGCCACGCCATCGCGATCTTCCTCGCCGGCCGGGACCGGACGGTGGACTGTCGAGAGACCGGGGCCTTCCGCATCTCATCCGGTCGTGGCGCCGGGGCGAGCGTCAGGGAGCGAGCAGGAACTTCGAGCGCTCGCCCGCCTCGAGCCGTCGGTGCGCGTCGGCCGCTGCGTCGAGCGGGACCACGGTGCGCGACCGGAGCGCCAGGCTCCCGTCGGCGAGACGGCTCATCGCCTCCGACAGCGCGCCGACGATGCCCTCCGGCCTCGGCCCGGACAGCGGCACGCCGAGAGCCGGCCCGCTCGCGTTGCTCAGGGTGACGACCCGCTCGGGGCCGCCGGCCAGAGCGATCGCATCGCGGAGCTCGGAACGGGTCGCGGCGTCGACCACCGCGTCGACGTGCGGTGCACGGGCGCGGACGTCCGCCACGAGGTTCGGGCCGTAGGAGACAGGGACCGCACCCCAGCCCTCCACGGTGGCGAAGTCCGCCGGTCGGACGGCGGCGATCACGGTGGCGCCCCGGGCGATGGCGAGCTGCGTCACGATGGTGCCGACCGAACCCGCCGCGCCGAGCACCAGCAGGGTGTCGCCCTCGCCGACGGAGACCAGGTCGAGCACCCTGACGGCGGCCTCGCCGGACGCGGGGAGCGCCGCGGCGTCCTCCCAGGAGACGGTGGCGGGCTTGCGGACCCAGAAGTCGGCGACGGCGAGCGCTGCGTAGCCGCCGAGGCCGGGGAGGAAGACCGCCACCTCGTCTCCTGGCCCGACGTCGTCCACGCCGGACCCGACGGACTCGACGGTGCCCGCGCCCTCGAAACCGAGCACGGTGCCCTCGTGGGCGCCGAAGGCCTTGAGCCTCCCCGACCGCAGCGCCAGGTCGGTCGGGCCGACGCCGGCGAGGCGCAGGGCCACCCGGATCTGGCCTGGGCCTGGAGCGGGCACGAGGACATCTGCCGGGCGCAGCACCTCGGGAGAGCCGAATCGGGTCAGGGCAACAGCGTGAGTCATCACGAGCCTCCATTCGTTGGTGGTGAGAAGTGTGGGGCGGTCCGGTCAGACCTGGCTGGCGCCTCCGTCGACGTACAGCTCTGTGCCCGTGATGTAGGAGCTGCGCGGCGATGCCAGGAAGAGCACCGCGTCGGCGACCTCGTCGGGCGTCCCCAGGCGTCCGGCCGGCACGCCGCTGGCCAGGCCCGCGAGGAGCTGCTCCGACGCCGCGGCGTCGGGCGCGAGCCCGCTCAGGCCGGGCGTCCTGATCGGGCCGGGCGCCACCGTGTTGACGCGAATCCCGCGTCCGACCAGCTCGGCTGCCCAGCTGCGCGCGAACGACCGGAGGGCGGCCTTGCTCGCGGCGTACACGCTGAAGCTCGGGCTGCCCTTGACGTCGATGTTCGAGCTGGTGATCACGACGGACGCCCCGGGGTTGAGCAGGGGCAGCGTCTTCTGCACGGTGAACAGCGTCCCGCCGACGTTCCCGTTGAAGATGTCGGCATAGTGCTGCCAGGAGATCTCCTCCAGCGAGGCGAACCCTCCGCCGCCGGCGTTGGCGAACACGACGTCCAGACCTGCCCCCCGCTCCTCGATCGCGGCCACCAGCCGGTCGAGGTCCGCCAGGTCGGCGACGTCGCCCCGCACGCCGGTCGCGCCGTCCCCGATCGAGGCGACCGCCTCGTCCAGGGCCGTCTGGCGGCGGCCCGTGAGGAAGACGTGGGCACCCTCGCGCGCGAACCGCTGCGCGGTGGCCAAACCGATGCCCGAGGTCGCTCCCGTGACCAGCACCGTCTTGCCGTCGAACTCTCCCACGACTTCTCCCTCGCTCTGCCCTGGCGTCAGGCCGGGGCTATTTATGTATCGTGCGGTACATAAGTCGCGTGCGGGTCCCGGTATTCCGAGGGCGGCGGATCTCTGTACGGTGCGGTACAGAACGCGGGAGGGGATGCGGTGACCGACGCAGACGGCAGGCGGGGCAGGCCCCGCGAGTTCGACGTCGAGGAGGCGCTCGATCGCGCGATCGAGGTGTTCTGGCGGCACGGCTACGAGGGCGCGTCGCTGGCACAGCTCACGGCCGCGATGGGGATCAACCGGCCCAGCATGTACGCGGCGTTCGGCAGCAAGGAGGAGCTCTTCCACCGCGCGGTGAGCCGCTATGCCGAGGTCGACATGGCCTACGCCCGTCAGGCGCTCCAGGAGCCCACCGCCTACGAGGTCGCCCGCGCCTTCCTGCACGCCAACGTCGAGGCGCTCACCCGCCCCGACCGCCCGTCCGGCTGCCTCTCGGTCCAGGGAGGCCTGGCCGCGGGCGGCGACGACGGACGGGCCGCAGCGTTCTTGGCGCAGAGCCGCCTGCGCGGCGAACGAGCGATGGCTGAGCGGTTCGCCCGCGCCGTCGTCGAGGGCGACCTGCCCGTCGGGACCGACGCCACCGACCTGGCGCGGTTCGTCATGGCCGTGAGCGAGGGGCACGCGGTCCATGCGGCGGCCGGCGTGGACCGCGCCAGCCTGCGCGCCTCCGCCGACATCGCGCTGCGTGCGATCAAGCACGCGTGAGGACCTGGATGCGGGCGGGACCTGCTGTGACCCGGACGGGTCAGGCGCGGTCGTAGGTGAGGACCTGCACGCCCGAGGAGAGCGTGACCTGTTCGGCCGGCTGGAAGAGGTGCGGCTGGAACGGGCCGTCGAAGAGCGGGATGCCCGACCCGATCACCGACCTGTTCTGCTTGAGGACGAGCCGGTCGATCTCCGGCAGCAGCGCGTGCGCGAGCTTGCCGCCACCCACCAGCCACAGGTCCAGGCCGTCCTCGGCCTTGAGCGCGCGCACCCGGTCCAGGGCGTTGTCACGGACGATCTCGACGGCAGGATCACGGCTCTCCAACGTGCTGGAGAAGACGAGGTGGCGCAGGTGGGGGTACGCGTCGGTCATCCCGGCGGCGAGCCCGACCTCGTACGAGGCCCGGCCTTCGAGGACGGTGTCGAACGCCCGCCCGGGCGCGTCGATGCCCATCGCCTGGCGGGCCGGGCCGGGGAGGGTCTCGGGAAAGTGCTCGACGATGAACTGGACGACGTCCGGTGTGATCGGGAAGAACTCCGCGCCGCTGGGGTCGCCCCCGTCGGGGCCGGCGATGTAGCCGTCGAGAGTCGTGGCCACGTAGTACACGAGCTTGCGCATGCAATTCTCCTTCGCGGTCCGACGAGTCGTGGGAGAGCACCGGACGCGTCGCCGGCTGGTCAGGGGGCGGTCGCAAGCCCGGCACCTGCGACGACGCCCCAAGACTAGGGTCACCGCACCGGTTCGGTCCTTCGACCAGGGGCCGGCGAGGCGCGGGTCGTGGTGGGGAAGGTATCCGCTGGTGCGCTCGGTGGTGTCCGGCCCACGATGACCCCATGACCGTGCCCACCGGCGAGACCGCGCAGGTCGTCGAGGTCGCGTGCGACGAGTCGGGGTTCTCCGGCACGAACCTGCTGGACCCGGCGTCGCCGGTGATCGTGCACGCGGCGGTGGACCTCGGCGAGGCGGACGCGGCGGAGCTGCTGGGCACGCTGCGGACGCGGTTCCACCACCGCGGGACGACGGAGCACAAGGCACACCTGCTGCTGCGGCCCGGGCAGCCGGAAGCGGTGGCGTGGTTCCGCGACGCGCTGGACGGACGGTCCACGGTGCACGTCGTGGACAAGCGCGGCCACCTCGCGGCGCGGGTGCTGGACCTCCTGACCGGGACGCCGTCGTACCTCGACGGCACTCCCCTCGGCCGCGACCACGGGGTGTCGGCCGACGTGCTGCGGGAGCGCGCCGACGTGCTCGCCGCGTTCGTCGCGATGACACGGCTCAAGCACCGGCGGCGCGTGGACGGCGGAGCGGTCGACCGGTTCCTCGCCGTCGTCCCGGCGGACGTGCCGGAGCTCGCGGGCCTCACCTGCGCCGGTGTCGTCACCGTCCTGGAGCGCCTGCTGGACGGCGACCCCGCGGTGCCGCCCCCGCTGGAACCGCTCGTCCCTGCGCTGGCCGCGACGGCGTTGCGGTGGAGCGACGGCCGCCGGTCGGTCGCCGTCGTGCACGACGAGCAGAGCGCGCTCACCCCGCAGCGCACCACCCTCCTGGCGGCCGCCCTCGCCGTGGCGGTCGCTCCCGCCCCGCCGCCGCTCCTCGGCGTGCGGCAGGTGGACTCGCGCCGCGACGCGCGCGTCCAGGTCGCCGACCTGCTGGCCGGGCTGGCCCGGCGCGACGCCCTCCAGGCAGCCGGGGCGCCCCGGCGCTGACTCTCACGGCGATGGACGCGGCATGGGGTTGCGCAGCGAGAAACCGGTCTCTAGTGTCGGAAACCGGTTGCTGTGACCTTCCCCATGACCAACGACGGTCGGGAAGGGCGGGTGCGCGCTGGCTGGCGCACCCCGTGCACCCGGTGAAAGTCCCGCGTTCGACGACGAAGGTGAGGCAACGACGATGAACCGACATGCTGCGCGACGACTCCTCGCGGCGGGGGTGACGACATCCCTGGCCGCCGTGATCGGAGTGACTGCCCTGACGCTCCCCGGCGCCCAGGCCGCGACAGGCGGCGTGACCGGGTTCGCCACCCAGAACGGCGGTACGACCGGCGGTGCCGGTGGCGCCGTCGTGAAGGCCACGACCGGTACCCAGATCCACGAGGCGCTGTGCCGGCGCGCCGCCGACGACACCCCGATCACGATCCAGGTCGAGGGCACGATCAACCACGCCAACACCAGCAAGGTCTCCGGGGACAGCTGCAACACCGCGGACGGCGTCATCGAGCTGAAGCAGATCAGCAACGTCACGCTCGTGGGTGTCGGGTCCGGGGCCACGTTCGACCAGCTCGGCATCCACCTGCGCGAGTCCAGCAACGTCATCATCCAGAACGTCACCGTCCGGAACGTCAAGAAGTCGGGCTCCCCCACGTCCAACGGCGGCGACGCGATCGGCATGGAGTCCGGCGTGTCGAACGTGTGGGTGGACCACGTGACGCTGGAGGCGTCCGGCGGCGAGTCCGAGGGCTACGACGGCCTCTTCGACATGAAGGCCGACACGAGGTACGTGACGCTCTCCTACAGCATCCTGCGCGGCTCGGGGCGCGGCGGACTCGTCGGGTCGAGCGACAGCGACCTCGAGAACGGGCCCGTCACCTACCACCACAACCTCTACGAGAACATCGACTCGCGCCTCCCCCTGCTGCGCGGGGCGACGGCACACATCTACAACAACCACTACGTGGACATCCACGAGTCAGGCATCAACGCCCGTGCCGGCGGCAAGGCCAAGGTCGACAACAACTACTTCGAGGACTCGAAGGACGTGCTCGGCACGTTCTACACCGACCTGCCCGGCTACTGGCAGGTCTCCGGGAACACCTTCGACAACGTGACCTGGTCGGCTCCCGGCGAAGACACCCACCCGGCGGGTCCGAACCCGACGTCGACGACGACGGTGTCCGTGCCCTACGCGTACACGCTCGACGACGCGAGCTGCGTACCCGACGTCGTCGACGCGACGGCCGGCGCCGGCAAGGGCCTCCAGGTCTCCGACGGGTCGTGCGAGGCACAGACGCCGGACCCGACCGAGGAGCCCACCCCCGAGCCCACCCCCGAGCCCACCGACGACCCGACGACCGACCCGACCGACCCGCCGAGCGGCACCAACCTCAGCCTCGGCGCGGGGGCCGACGGGTCGAGCAAGGCCTCGGGCACCAGCTACGGGAACGTCGTCGACGGTGACCCGGCCACCTTCTGGTCACCCTCCGGCACGACGGGCCGCGTGTCCGTCAAGTGGGCCACCGCGCAGAGCGTGTCGCAGGTGAACGTGGTCGAGGCGGCCGGTTCCGCCGGCACCATCACCGGGTTCCGCATCGTCGACCACGACACCGGGGCCGTGCTGGCCACCGGGACCCGGGCGGGAGCCGTCGCGCTGCCGACCACCACGCTCAGCAAGCTCGACCTCGAGATCACCGGCGCCTCCGGTACACCGAAGGTGGCTGAGCTCGAGACCTACGCCGGCCGGGGCTCGACGAACCCGACCGACCCGACGGACCCGACCGATCCCACGGACCCGACCGATCCCACGGACCCGACAGACCCGCCGACCGGTGGCCCGACCCCCGCGAGCGGTGCGATCTACGCCGCCCCGGACGGCTCGGCCTCCGCCGCCGGCACCGCGGCGGACCCGACGACGGTCGCTGCGGCGATCGACGCCGTCGAGCCCGGCGGGCAGATCTTCCTGCGCGGCGGACGCTACGACCTGGCCCAGACCCTGACGATCGAGCCGGGCGACGACGGCACCGCGGCGGCGCGCACGGTCCTCGCCGCCTACCCGGGCGAGACGCCGGTGCTCGACTTCTCCGCCCAGGCGGAGGACCCGTCGAACCGTGGCCTCGCCATCGGCGGCAACTTCTGGCACGTGTACGGGATCACCGTGCAGAACGCGGGCGACAACGGCATCCTGCTCGGCGGCGACGACAACGTGATCGAGCGGGTCGTGACCCGCGGCAACGCGGACACCGGGTTGCAGATCGCCCGGCTCGTCGCGGGCGCGCCGAAGGCGGAGTGGCCGGCGGACAACCTGGTGCTCAGCTCGGAGTCGCACGACAACGTGGACTCCGACGGCGAGGACGCGGACGGGTTCGCGGCCAAGCTGACCGTGGGCGAGGGGAACGTGTTCCGCGACTGCGTGTCCCACCACAACATCGACGACGGCTGGGACCTGTACGCCAAGACCGACACCGGCCCGATCGGCGTCGTGACGATCGAGCACTCGCTGTCGTACGAGAACGGGACGCTGTCCGACGGCTCGCAGGCCGGCAGCGGCGACCGCAACGGCTTCAAGCTGGGCGGCTCCGACATCCCGGTGGACCACGTGATCAGGGACTCGATCGCGTACGACAACGGGCACCACGGGTTCACCTACAACAGCAACCCGGGGTCGATCACCGTGACCGACAACGTGGGCGTCGGCAACGAGGAGCGCAACTTCGCGTTCGACGAGGGCTCTCACCTCTTCAGCGGGAACGTCTCCTGCGGCGGCGGCTCGGACGACAAGCTGTCCGGCACCGACGACGGCACCAACGCCTGGAACGGTACCGGCGGCTGCGGGGCCTACGCCGGCGCGCTGGACTGGTCGTTCGCCGCGGACGGCACGCTGGAGGTGACCTTCGGCTGACCCGGACCGCCCTGCGTGCGGGACGGGAGCAGGTCAGGGCAGGTGCTCGCCGAGGCCGAAGAAGTCCGCGGCCGCGGCGAGCACCTCGCCCGCCCGCTCCGAGCCCACGAACCCGTGCTCCGCGCCGGTCAGCTCGACCAGGCGACAGGGCACACCCTCGCGTCGACAGGCCGCGGCCAGGTCCCGCGCCTCCGGCAGCAGCGAGTCCAGCGTGCCCACCGCGACCACCGTCGGCGGCAGCCCCCGCGCGGACCGGTGCAGCCGCGGCGCGGCGGCAGGTTCGACGCCGGTCCACGCCCGCATCGCGTACGCCGACAGCTCCCGGCCAGGGCCGCCCGGCAGCGCGTCGTCGTACGTCGCGAGCGACAGGTCCAGGTTCGGGTTGGTGAGCAGCAGACCGGCGAGCGGACGCCGGCTGTGCAGAGCGGCGAGCGTCGCGACGGCACCGCCCGCCGAGTCGCCGTCCAGGTACAGCCGGTCGAATCCCTCGTCCGCGAGGATCTCGACGGCCGCCACCGCGTCCTCCACGGCGTCGTCCAGCCGCGCCTCGGGCGCCAGGCGGTAGTCCACCGACACGACGACGACGCCGAGCGCCTCGGCAGCCCGCCGGCACCAGCCGTCCTGGAGGTCGAGGTCGCCGAACAGCCCGTACCCGCCGTGCAGGAACACGGCCGCCGCGCCCGGGGCCCGCCGGTCCGGCGTGTACCGGCGCCACGCCCGGCCGGTGGGAGCGAGCTCCTCGACGACACCCGCGAAGGCGCGCGGAGGTCGGGCCAGGGCGCGCTCGCGGGCGCCGCGGCGCAGCGCCGCGACGTCGGGGACGGTGCCCGGCCCCTCGCTCACGACGCGATCCGCAGCTCGCCCATGTCGACCACCGGCTCGTAGCCGAGCCGCTGGTACAGGGCGTTCGACACCGGGTTCTCCAGGTCGGTGAACAGGCAGACCCGGTCCCCGCGGTCGCGCAGCAGGGCCGACACGTGCGCGACCAGTGCGCCTGCGTACCCGCGCCCGCGGTGCGCCGCCGGGGTGAAGACCGGGCCGAGACGGGCCACACCGAGGGACGGGCCGACGACACCCACGAGCGAGACGGGTGCGCCGTCGACCTCCCACCACCACAGCTTCTGGCCGGTCACCCGGCGCTCCACCGTGTCGCGCGTCGGTCGCGCGTCGGTCGTGCCGGGCGCACGTCCGGCCTGCTCGTCGGCGGCGGCGCCGAAGTCGCCGAACCAGCCGTGCACGACGTCGACCTCGGCCGCGCTCACCGGCCGTGGCCCGCCGGGGGGCGTCCGCGCGGGCGGGACCAGCGTGCCGAGCTCGAACAGGCGGGTCGGGCGCGCGAGGACCAGGTCGCCGCCGGCATGTGCGCGCATCCGCTCGAGGAAGGCGTGGACCGGCACCTGGGCACCGTTCGCGGCAGGGACCATCTCGCCGCGGGCCAGGAGCATGTCCGCCAGCGACGTGGCTAGGTCCGGCTCCATCGCCATGAGGTGCGCCTGGTGCGGCGGCGTGGCGGCCGTGCGCATCGCGGCTCCGACGACCTCTCCGTCCGCGGCCCGGGCGATCGCGAACCAGTGCGGGTGCTCGGGTGCCGGCTCGCCCCGCGCGGCGCGGGCGGCCAGCCGGTCCGCCGTGGACGCGACGATCGTCGCGCGCACCGGGTCGGCGGCCAGCACACCGGCGACGGCGTCGAGGAACGCCTGCGGGTCCTCGGTGAGCTCCCAGGCCGGGGTTCGTTCGTCCATGCGCGCACGCTAGCGGCGGGCCGCGCACCCGTCACCCGTATTCGTCGCTGGAGGCGACGGTTGTCCGGCGTCAGGCGCGGACGACGGCGGCCAGCCGGCGGACGACGACGCCCAGGAGCACCAGCCCGGCGGCGAGCAGGGAGAGCGGTCCGCCCCCGAAGCCGGTCTCCGGCAGCTCGGGCTGGTCGGGGGTCGTGACGACCGGCGCGGCCGTGTTCGTCAGCGTGACGGTGTTGAGCCGCTCGTCGTCCGCGTGGATCACCACCCAGCCGTCGTCGTCGGGCTCGAGCGGCTGCCCGTCGATCTGCCAGCCCTCCGCGCGCCACGCGACCCCGTCCACGCCCGGCGGGTCGGCCTCGCGGAGCGTCACGGTGGTGCCGAGGGGGACGTCGTCGGCGACGAACGGGTCGCCGAGCACCAGGTCGCCCCGCTGCACGGGCCCGTCGTCCACGCGGTACTCGACCGGGAACCGGGTGCCGTCCGGCACGTCCGCGCCGGTGACGACCTTCTCCACCCGCAGCGTCGTGGTCGGGACCGCGGTGTTGGTCACGGCGAGCTGCGCGGTACCCGTCCCCTCGTCGACGGTGATGCTGCTGCCGGGCGACCACGTCGCGACCGCCCACGTCCAGCCGTCCGGGAGGACGGCGTCGGAGGGCGGACGCTCCGTGACGTGCACGGTGGTGCCGACCGGGAAGTCGCGGTCCGGTCCGGCGGGGCTGCCGTCGGTCGGCGCCCGGAGGACGCCGTCCACGCTGCTGCCGTCGGGCAGCGTCGCCGTCCAGGCGACGTCGAAGGCGTCCGCCTCCACGTCGCCGCGGTCGGCGCCGAGCAGGTCCTTGCTCACCTCGAAGGTGCCGTGCTCCACCGTCGCCTCGTTGGTGACCGTCACCCGCGTCGTCCCGCCGTCGCCCACCGTGATCTCGGCCGGCGAGATCGTCGGCGTGCCCCAGTCCCAGCCGGGCACGTCGGGCAGGTCCGCCTCGTCGAACGTCACCGTGGTGCCGACCGGGAAGTCGAGCGGGTCGCCCTCGGCGTCCGTGGGGGCGACGGGCCGGCCGTCCGGGGCGAGCGTGGTGGAGCCGCTGGTGGTCGTGCCGTCGACGTAGGTCGCGGTCCAGCCGACCGTGAACTCCAGGCCGGTCGGGACGTCCTCCGCGGCAGGCCCGTCGAGCGTCTTGGCGAGCGCGAACGTGCCTGTGGGGACGTGCCCGACGTTCGTCACCTCGAGCGCGACCGTTTCCCCGTCGACGAGCTCGAGCGGGTAGAAGCCGTCCTCGTCCGGGTCGGTGAGCGGTGTCCCGTCCACGGACAGGACCGGTGTCTCCCACTCGATGCCGTCGTCGAAGGTCGGCGGCGCCTCGCGCACCCACACCGTCGACCCCGCAGGGATCGGGTCCCCGTCCAGCAGCGACGTGACGGTCACCGGGTCACCGACCGCGATCTCGCGCTGGCGCGCCTGGCGTGTACCACCCGGCGGGTCGAAGGTGTACAGGACCGAGAACTGGAGGTCGGGGTCCACCGGACCGTCCACGTCGAGCACCTTCACCATGCTGAACGCGGTCTCGGCCTCGGTGTCGCTCACGAGGTTCGTGAGGTCGACGCCCACCACCTGGTCGTCCCGGTCGATGACGATGCTCTGCCCCGGGCTCAGCGACACCCCACCCCAGAAGAAGCCGTCCGGCGGGTCGCCGCGGTTCGTCTCGCTCAGCCGCACCTCCGTGCCGACGGGGAACGACACCGGGTCGCCCGCGTCGTCGACGGGACCGGTGGGGGCGAACGTCCCGTCGGCGCCGGCGACGAGGTCGATCGTGCCGCTGCTGGTGCTGCCGTCCGGGTCGGTGGCGGACCACCCGACCGTGACCGTGGTGCCCTCCGGCACCGGCACCGCGTCGTCCGTGCCCGTCGTGACCGTCTTGGTGATCTCGAACGTGCCGGTCGTACGCTCCGCCGTGTTCGTGAGCGTCGCGGAGACGACACCGTCGCCGTCGGCCGTGACGGTGAGCGAGGACGGCGACACCGCCGCCCCCGTCCACTCCCAGCCGGGGACGTCCCCGGGCTGCTGCTCGTCGAACGTGACGACCGTGCCCACGGGGAAGGTGCTCAGGGTGCCGTCCACGTCCTGGGGCCGCACCGCGGTGCCGTCGGCGGGAAGCACGAGGGTCCCGGAGCCGAGGACCTCGCCGCCCGGAGAGGTCGCGGTCCAGTCGACGGGGAACGTGGTGCCGTCGGGCAGGTCGCCCGCCGTGACACCCTCCAGCGCCTTGGAGACCTCGAACGTGCCGCTCGGCGCCCCGCACGGGACGGTGCCCGCGAACAGGAACGAGTGCACCTCCCCGCCCAGCAGGGTGACGTCACGACCGATCACCTGGCCGTCGAGCGGGGCGGCGTCCACGGTGACGTCGGCGAACGGCGCGTAGATCGATCCGTCGATCCGTTCTCCCGTGTGGCCCACGGTCACGTCCCCGGTCACGGCGGACAGGTCCCACAGGATGTACGGCGAGTACTGGCCCTGCGGGTCGATCCGCAGGCCGTGGACGTCGGTGGTGCCGGCAGGGACCCGGATGATCAGTGGGTTCTGCTGGCCGGGCACGGGGCTGCCCGGGGAGAACTGCAGCAGGTCGGCGCCCGCGACGTCCTCGTAGGCGACCACGTTGGGCCGGTCGGCGGAGAGCGGGGAGAGCACCTTGCGCTCGCCGTCGTCCTCCGCGACGGTCAGGTGGTTCGCCTCCTGGCCGTCCGGCGCGGTGACGGTCGCGAGGCACTGCGCGGTGTCCGCCAGGGTCGCGTCCTGCGCCGCCTGCACGTAGCCGGCGACGACGTCCTGGGTGTCGCCCGTCTGCTCGGTGAAGATCGACGTGTTGTCGCCCGTGGGCGGCTGGGCGTCGGCCGGGTAGGACTGCGCCGTCGCGTCGATCAGCGGCGGGCTCGACCCGGGCAGGGCCACCCGCACCCAGCCCTCGCCGCGTGCCTCGGTGCCGAACGGACCGAGGTCGCGGTCCGCCATCTTCAGCGCCCCGACGTTCTCGGGGGTGGTCGCACCACGGCTGGTGATGTTCACCTGGCCGACGTTCTCCGAGGTGTCCGGGTCGTAGCGTCCGACGAGGAGGCGCGTCGGGTCGCCGTCCACGGTGGGGATCGTGTAGTCCGCCGTCCCGGCGGCGACGTGGATGACCGCCCACTGGGCCGCCTGCGTCACGGTGAGGTCCCGCCCTGCCGCGAGCGACCCCTCCAGCTCCTGGTTGCCCACCCGCGCGTCGCGCTGCGCGTAGACGGTGAACCCGCCGGCGGACGAGAACGGGTTGACGTCGCCCTCGGCGGCCGCGGCCGCCGGCGGCGCCGTCGCGGCCTGGGCGCCGAGACCCACCAGCCCGCCGAGCGCGAGTGCCGCGGCCAGCAGTCCGCTCGTCGTCCTGCGTCCGCTGGTCGAGCTCGATCTGTGCATGTACCGCTACCCCCGGTGAGCGCCGTCCTGTCCGCCTCGCGACACTCTAGGGACGCGCGGCCCGGGCCGCGCGGTGGTCGCGCTCCCACGTTCGGGAGGGGTGTCGCACCGGCGGCTGAACGACGGGCGAACGCTCGGCGAACATCACCCGCGACCCCCTGACGAGGGCCGCGAGCGCGACCATACTTCCGCTGTGCATGATGAGATCGCCCGCCTGGCGCGCCACGTCGCCCCACGCGGAGCCACGCGCGCCGGGGCGATCGCGGACCTGGCGCGGCCGGTGCTCGTGGTCGGCTCCACGTTGCCGGTCGGGGAGCTCGAGGTGATGTTCCGGCGGCCCGAGGTGGGCTCCGTCGCGGTGCAGGACGACGCCGACACGACCCGCACGGGGATCGTCACGCGCGCCGGGCTGACGGCGGCGCTCACCGGGCGTCTCGGGTACGGCCGGGCGGTCCTGGAGCGCCGGCCCACGGGGGCGGTGGCGGACTGGTCCCCCCTCGTCGTCGGGCCGGGGACGCCGGTCGCGGACGTCGCCGGGCTGGCGATGTCCCGGACGGCCGTGCGGCGCTACGACGACGTCCTGGTGCCCGGCCCGACGGCGTGGGGCGCCGCGAGCACGGCCGACGTCATGCGCGCCGTCGTCGCCGAGCTGGCCGACCGATCCACGCACGACCCGCTCACCCGCCTGCCCGGGCGAGCCGCCACCTGGTACGCACTCTCCCGGCGCTGCGAGCTCGTGCGCGGCGGCGCGACCCGCGTCGTGCTCGTGCTCCTCGACGTGCGCGGGCTCGGCGGGCTCAACGCCGAGCGAGGGCAGGACGACGGCGACGCGCTGCTCGTCGAGCTGGCGGCACGGCTGCGAGCGGCGATGCCCGCCGGGTGCGAGGCCGGCCGCGTGGACGGCGACGGGTTCGCCGTGCTCGCGACCCTGCCGGCGATGGACGACCTCCGTGCCGCGGCGTCCGCCGAGGCGTTGCGGCGGCACGTGCTGGCGCAGCTCGCCGACCCGCCGGGAGGGTGGGACGCCGTCGTGTGGCCCGCGCTGCACTCGGCCGCCGCCTGGTCGGTGGCCGGTGCGGCGGACGCGGACGAGCTCGTCGCCCAGGCGGAGCGGCGCCTCCTGCGGGAGCGGCGCGCGGCCGTCCTGGTCTGAGGCAGGGAAAAGCCCGCGGGCTGGAGGTCGAACCTCCTGCCGTGCTGGACGAGGGCACGGCACCCGCGGGCTCCGGTGGTCGCGAGGAACTCGCTACCCGTCCCGTGCGCCGTCCTGCCTGACGACCGGTCGTCAGGGGGACAGCGCGAAACGCTCAAGGGCGCACGCGACTAGCGCGCGACCACCTCATGGGTCCGAAGAGTCTTCACTGCTTCGATCACCTCCTTTCTCATGTGCCGACGACGGTACGCCGCACCCCCGGGCGAGGCCAAGGGTTTTCCTCAGGGTGAACGACGACGGCCGGGGAGGTCTCAGGCGCGTCGCAGGTGAGCCCACTCGCCGGGGTAGTCGTCCAGCCACTGCGCGAGGGAGCGCGCGGGCCGGCCCACCAGGCGGGAGACGTCGTCGGAGACGTGCGCCAGCTCGCCCGCGGCGATCGCCGTGTAGGACGTGACCCACCCCTCGACCTCGAACGGCTCGGCGCCGTAGCCGGCGCGGGAGGCGTACGCCTCCTCCACGGTCTCCGGGTCGTAGGTGATGGCCCGGCCGGCGGCGCGGCCGAGCGTCGTCGCGACCTCGTCGAGCGTCAGGGCCTGCGGCCCGGTGACCTCGTAGACGGCACCGTCGTGGCGGGCAGGCCGCTCGTCGAGGATGACGGCGGTCGCGACGTCCGCGACGTCGTCGTGCGACACCGCGGCGACGCGGCCGTCGCCCGCCGGGCCGCGGATCACGCCGTCGCGGCCCACGAACGTGCTCAGCGCGTGCAGGTAGAGGTTGTCGCGCAGTACCGTCCACCGCAGCCCGGTGCGTGCCGCGACGCCCGCCAGGTGCTGCTCGGTGTACCAGTGGTCGCGCGCGAACGTGAAGACCGCGTCCCGGGCGGCGCCCGCGAACGACGTGTACACGAGCCGCTCGACGCCGACCTCCGCCGCCGCGTCGATCATCGCCGTGTGCTGCGCGACGCGGTCGGGGGCCTCCCGCGCGCTCACCAGGAAGACGGTGCGCGCTCCCTCGAAGGCCGCCCGCATCGCCGCGGCGTCGTGATATCCGTCCGCCACCGCGACCTCGGTGACGGGCAACGGACGGCCGTCGCTCAGTCGGGGCGCCCGTGCCCGGTCGCGCACCACCAGCCGCTGCCGCGCACCCTCCGCGGCCAGCCGGAACGCGAGCCGCGACCCGAGGCGGCCACTGGCCCCCGTCACGGCGACCAGCCCGTCCGCCGCCCATCTCGCCATGCCCCACGGTAGGCACGACCGTGGCGGTAGGGCCCGTCGAGCGGGTCGGCCGGGCGAGAATGGCGCGGTGAGTGTGATCCCGTTCCGTGTCATGACCGTCTGCACCGGCAACATCTGCCGGAGCCCGATGGCCGAGATCGTGCTGCGCGACCGGCTCGACGCCGCCGGGCTCGGCGACCAGGTCGAGGTGAGCTCCTCCGGGGTGAGCGACGAGGAGCACGGCCGCCCGGTGGACCGGCGCGCGCGCCGCACGCTGGAGGCCCACGGCTACCCCGGCGGCGACGGGCACCGCGCGCGCCAGGTCACCGTCGACGACCTCGCCTCCAGCGACCTGCTGCTCCCGATGACCGCCCAGCACGCGCGACGGCTGCGCCGCCTCGCCGCCGGGGCGCCTGCCGACGGCCTCGCCGAGATCCGCATGTACCGGTCGTTCGACCCGGACGCGCCGGTCGTCGAGCCGGGCGGCGACGAGCAGCCTCTCGACGTCGACGACCCCTGGTACGGCGACGAGGCCGGGTTCGAGGACTGCCTGGCCGAGATCGAGGCCGCCGCCGACGGCGTCGTCGCGCACGTGCGCGACCGGCTCACCGCCCGCGAGCAGGCCAGCTGACGGCGGCCCGTACCCCCGGGCCCGTCTCCCGGTCTCCGGGGTGGAAGGATCGCCGCATGACGACGACCCCCTCCCTCACCGTCCGCCGCGCCCGCGCCGAGGAGTGGCGCGAGACCCGGGAGCTGCGACTCGCGGCGCTGCGGGACCCCGCGGCCCCGGTGGCGTTCCTCGAGACGCACGACGTGGCCGAGGCCCGGCCGGACGAGTTCTGGCAGCAGCGCGCGACCACGGCCGCGACCAGCGACGCCGTGTGCGCGTTCGTCGCCGTCGACGCGGACGGGCGCTGGGTGGGCGCGACCACGGGCCTCATCGAGGAGCCGGGCGCGACGGACGTGCTCGGCGGCCCGGTCGAGCAGCGCCAGGTGCACCTCGTGGGCGTGTTCGTGCGGCCGGAGGCCCGGGGTGCGGGCGTGCTGGGGCGGCTGTTCGACGGCGTCCAGGAGTGGGCGCGCGGGCAGGGCGTCGAGCGCGTCCGGCTGTGCGTGCACGTGGACAACCCCCGCGCGCAGGCCGCCTACCGCAAGCTCGGCTTCGCGCCGTCGGGCGTGCGGTTCACCCTCGAGCAGGGCGAGGAGCTGGAGATGGTGCGGGCGGTGTGACACGCCGCCGGTCGGCGCGACGGCGGAACGTGCGCTGCCACCACGCCCCCGCCCCGGAGCGTTCGGGCGCGGGAGGCGTCGGACGCGGCCCGACGTAGGCCGCGAACCAGCGGGCGGTCTCGCGCCAGACCACCTCGCGCACGTCCGGCGCGGACAGGGTCACGTCGTGCACGGCGCCGTCGAGCCGCACCAGCGTGACGAGGCTGCCGAGCGCGGGGACCCGCAGCGCCACGCCGCCGACCTCCAGCACCGAGTCGGTCCGCAGCATCTCGGGGCTCCACCGCAAGGGCGCCGTCGAACGTGCCGAGAGCAGCACCAGCACCGGGACGTCGATCCCGAGCCCCCGCGACACCCGGTCCTGCCCCTGGAAGATCGCGGCCAGCCATGCCGGCGTGGTGCGCCAGCCCTTGTCGGGACGCCACAGCGGGTCGATGTCCCACGCCCCGTCGAACCGGCTCGACACGCTGCGCACGTAGTACCCCAGGTCGACGTTCACCAGGTGGCTGCGCGGCGCGAGGGCGGCCCGCGCGCGCAGCCCCGGCTCCAGCACCCACCGGCCCACGCTGCGGGTCTGGAACTCGAGCCACGGGCTGTTCAGCACCAGCGCCTCCGCCCGGCCGGGCTTGTGCGCCACCCACAGGCTGAGCACCAGCCCGCCCGTGGAGTGCCCTATGAGCACCAGGCGACGGTCGGACGACGGCTCCGGGCCGTGGCCGAGGACGGCGAGCGCGGCCTCGATGTCCTCGTCGTACGTCGCGAGCGCCGTGATGAAGCCGGGCGTCTGGTGGTCGCGCAGGCTGCGGCCGTACTTGCGCAGGTCGAGGGCGTAGAACCGGGCGCCCTGCCGCTCCCAGAACGCGGCGAGGTGGGTCTGGAAGAAGTAGTCGGTCCAGCCGTGCACGTACAGCACGTCCACGCCCGCGTCCGGCACGCCGCCGGGGTCACCGGGCTCGGGCGCCCGGCGCACCAGGGTCGCGACGACCGGGCCCTCGAAGTCCTCCTCGAGGTCCAGCGTCGTCTGCTCGAAACCGGGCAGCACGTCGGGCGTCCACACGGCGCTCGTCCCGTCCACCCCCACGTCCCGAAGGTAGAGAACGTGGCGCGCCCGCGCGACCCGACGCCGCCCTGGCACCGTGGATCAGGGCGGGCCCTAGACGACCAGCCAGAGCAGCCAGGTGAACAGCAGGCCCAGCACGGCGATGATCGTCTCCATCACCGTCCACGTCTTGAGGGTCTGGCCGACCGTCATGCCGAAGTACTCCTTGACCAGCCAGAACCCGGCGTCGTTGACGTGGGACAGGATGAGCGACCCCGCGCCGATGGCGAGCACGACGAGCGCGAGGTGGGTCGGGGTCAGGCCCGTGGCCAGGGGCGCGACGATGCCGGACGCCGTCACGATGGCGACGGTCGCCGAGCCGGTGGCGATGCGCACCAGCACGGCGATCAGCCAGCCCAGGAGGAGCAGGGACAGGCTCATCGCCACCGCCGCCTTGCCGATCGCGATGCCGGTGCCGCCCTCGACCAGCACGGCCTTGAAGCCGCCGCCGGCACCGACGATCATCGTGGCGCTCGCGATGGGCTTGAGGCTCTCCGTCATCTTGGAGCTCAGGGTGCCGAGGGAGAAGCCGACGCTCGTGCCGAACGTGATCATCGCGAGCAGGACGGCGATGAGCAGCGCCACCAGGGGCTCACCGATGAACGACACGAACGGGTAGAACCACGAGTCGGGGCTGGCCCAGACCTCGACGCCGGCGCGCACCAGCATGAGGATCACCGGGCTGAGGATGGTCACGAGGGTGAGCACGAACGTGGGGTTGCGCGTCTTCACGGTGCCCGGCTCGTCGGTGCCGTCAGTGCCGCGGGTGTCCTCCGCGACGATGCCGCCGCCGCCGCCCTGGGCGCCGATCGGCACCAGCTTCGCGGCAAACCGCCCCCACACGGGGCCGGCGATGATCACGGTGGGCACGGCGATGAGCAGGCCGAGGGCCATGGTGATGCCGACGTCGGCGCCGAGGTTGCCGATCGCGGCGAGCGGACCGGGGTGCGGCGGCACGAAGCCGTGCAGCACGGACAGGCCGGCCAGGGCCGGCATCGCCAGCAGCATCGCGGGCAGCCCGGAACGCCGCACGGCCAGCATGATCACGGGGATCAGCAGCACCAGCCCGACCTCGAAGAACATCGGGATGCCGATGAGGAACGCGATGAGCGCCATGCGCCACGGCAGGCTCCCCGTGCTGCCGCGGAAGATCTTGTCCACGATCTCGTCCGCGCCCCCGGAGTCGGCGAGCAGCTTGCCGAGCATCGCGCCCAGCACCACCAGCACGCCGACGCTGCCGAGCACGTCGCCCACGCCGCCCTCGAACACCTTGGCGACGTCGCCGAGCGGGATGCCCGACCCGATCGCCACGAACAACGACCCGAGGGTCAGGGCGAGGAAGCCGTGCATCTTCAGCATCGTGATGAGCAGCACGACTATCGCGATGCCGATGGCCGTGACCACCAGCACCTGCGTGTCGTGGCTGCTCCACGGCTGGTTGATGAGCTCGAGGGTGTCGTCGTCCCCGGCTGCCTGAAGCAGTGATCGCATCGGGGGTGTCTCCTGTCTGTCGGTCCGCGTCGGTGTGGACGTCAGCGGGTGCCGTTCCCGGTGCGCCGCAGCGCGCGGCCGGGAAGGGCGTCGGTGCGGACGGCGTCGTCGATGACGGCGACGCCGTCGACCAGGACCAGGTCGATGCCCGTCGCCTGCTGGCGCGGGTCCTCGAACGTGGCGGTGTCCTGGACGGTGTCGGGGTCGAGCAGCACGAGGTCCGCGGCGTAGCCGGGGCGGACCAGGCCGCGGTCGACCAGTCTCAGGCGGGCCGCGGGGCGGCCGGTGAGGTGGTGCACGCAGTCCTCGAGGGTGAGGACGCCGAGCTCGCGCACGTAGCGCGCGAGGTAGCGCGGGAAGGTGCCCCACGCGCGCGGGTGGGGGCGGCCGCCGACGAGGATCGCGTCCGAACCTCCGCAGTGCACCCGGTGCTGCATGATCGCGCGCACGTTCTCCTCGTGGCCCACGTGCTGCAGGATCGTCGTGCCCAGCCGGTCGGCGAGGAGCTGCTCCACGAAGACGTCGCCGGGCTCCCGGCCCTCGTCGCGCGCGATCGCCTCGACGGTGCGTCCCACCCGGTGCTCGAGCGCCGGGTTCTGCACCCCGCTGACCTCGATGGTGTCCCACTCGGCGACGCAGCCGTGGCAGCCGTCCGTGCCGACGTGCTCCACCTCGTGCAGGATGCGGGCCCGGTCGTCCGGGTCGGCGAGCCGCGCCAGCAGGGCGTCAGGCCCGCCGGAGAACGCCCAGCTCGGCAGGACGGCGCTGAGCGTCGTCGAGCCCGGCAGGTACGGGTAGGTGTCGAGCGTGACGTCCACGCCGTCGTCCAGGGCTCGGTCGACGAGGGCGAGGAACTCGCCCGCGCGTCCCTTGTTCGGCGCGAAGTTCATCGTCGCGTGCGTGAGGTGCAGGGCGCAGCCCGTGGCCCGCGACAGGTCGATCATCTCCGCGTACGCCTCGAGCGCGCCCTTGCCGTACGACCGCGTGTGCGGGCTGTAGTAGCCGTCGTGCGCGGCGACGACGCGCAGCAGCGCGGCGAGCTCGGCGTCGTCCGCGTACATGCCGGGCGTGTAGGTGAGGCCGCTGCTCATCCCGAGCGCACCCTCCCGCATCCCCTGCGCGAGCAGCTCGCCCATGCGCGCCACCTCGGCGGCGGTGGCGGGCCGCTCGTCGGGACCCACGACCAGGTGGCGCAGCGTGCCCTGGGGCACGAGGTACGCGGCGTGGCACGCGATGCCCCGGTCCAGCCGGTCCAGGTAGCCCGCCACGGACTCCCAGTCCCAGTCGAAGTCCGGCGGGTCGTCGTTCCAGCCCGCGATCTGGGCACGGACCGCCGTCCGGGTGCGCTCGTCGACGGGCGCGAACGACAGGCCGTCCTGGCCCAGCACCTCGAGCGTGACCCCCTGGCTCACCTTCGCCGTGTGGTCCGGGTTGGCGAGGAGCTGCACGTCCGAGTGGGCGTGCATGTCGATGAACCCGGGCGTCAGCGCGCGCCCGCCCGCGTCCACGGTGCGGTGCGCGCCGCCGGCGCGGGCGTCGGAGCGGCCCGCGTCGACGGCGGTGATCCGCCCCGCGGCCACGGCGACGTCGGCCACGACGCCCGGCGCGCCGGTGCCGTCCAGCACCAGCGCGTCACGGACCAGCAGGTCGGCCGTCATCCCGCGCTCAGAACCACGTGCGCACGAGGTCGACGACGACCGGGTCCGCCGCGTCGGCGTCGTCGACCACCGGCACGAGGGACCACTTGTCCATCGCGGTGCACGGGTGCGACAGGCCGAGCCGCAGCTCGTCGCCGATGCGCACCGGCGCCTCGCCCTCCCACCGGAGGAAGCCGTGCTGGTCGTTCAAGGCGGTGACCTGGGCGCCGGGCAGCGCGGTGGGCGCCTCCCCCGCCTCGCGCGGGCGGCGGAGCTGCACCTCCGGCATGCCCTCGTCGAACGGGAGGTCGCGCTTGCCGGCGTCGAAGAGCGCCAGCCCCGGCTCGGGCTGCGAGGTCACCCGGACCCAGCCGTGCATGGCGCTGCGGAACCCGGGGCCGTCGGTGCGAGGCTCCTCGCCGAGCGGTGAGATGTGCCGGTAGAAGCCGTCGTCGTGCACGACGTACGCGCCGCTGCGCAGCACCACGCGCGCCCCCTGCGTGGTCAGCGGGGACAGCACCTCGTCGACGAGGTCGAAGTACGCGCTGCCGCCCGCGGACACCACAGGCACGTCGACCTCGTACGCGTCCGCCAGCCGGCGGTGCACCTCGACCATGTCGTCCAGGTAGCCGCGCACCACGTCCCGGCTGTGCGCGTCGGAGTCGTGCGCGAGCGCGCCCTCGTACCCGGCGACCCCCGCGAGGCGCAGGTGCGGCGAGGCGACGACGCGCTCCGCCACCGCCAGCGCCGTGTCCAGGTCGCGGGCGCCGGTGCGGCCCCCGGCACCGCCCCGCTCGACGAGCACGTCGACGGGCGGGCGCGAGCCGGCGTCGGCGACGTGGGCCGCGAGCGCGTCGTGCATGAGGTCGACCGTCGCCGGCGAGTCCGCCCAGACCAGGACGCGCAGGTCGCGGTCGGCAGCCAGCTCGTCGGCGATCCAGCGCAGCGCGAGGGGCGAGATGACGGTGTTCGCGACCATGACCCGGCCGACGCCGAACTCCAGCGCGACGCCGAGCTGGAACGGGTTCGCCACCGTGATCGCCCACGCGCCCGCGTCGATCTGCTCCGCCCACAGCTGCGGCGCCATCGTCGTCTTGCCGTGGGGCGCGAGGTCGAGGCCGCGCGCGGCGCACCAGTCGGCCATGACCCGCAGGTTGGTGTCGAGGGCGGCGCGCGAGAGCGTGAGCAGCGGGGTGGGCAGCTCCGACAGGCGCGGGCGGCGCTCGCGGACCTCCGCCACGGTGAGCCCCCAGAACGTCGGCGGCAGGGCCTTGTGGCGCCAGTCGACACGCTCGCCGTCGCGGCGCGCGACCTTCTGACGGTCGATCCGACAGGCGTCGTCGGCTCCGGTGCGGTCCATCGGCAGACCCTCCTTGCTCCCGCTGCGTTGCGCATAGCGCAACGTTTGTTGCGCATGGTGTGGCACCTTGCTAGCATCGCGCCGGTCGTGCCGTCAATCCGGCACGAGTCCGAGCATGTGCCCGCTGGTCTCCCAGCGCGAGCCGGGCAGCAGGTCAGGGAGGGTGCGATGAGCCAGAGCGTGGGTCGGGCGCTGCAGATCGTGGGCCTCCTCGGCCACGGGTCGCGCACCCTCGACGACCTCGCCCAGGAGCTGGGCGTGCACAAGACCACCGTGCTGCGCCTGCTGCGCGCGCTCGAGGAGGAGCGCTTCGTGCGCCGCGACGACCGGCACCGCTACTCGCTGGGCTCGCGCCTGTTCGAGCTCGGGCGCCAGGCGCTCGAGGGCCACGGCGTGCGCGACGTCGCGCTCCCCCACCTGGAGCGCCTCGGGCGCGACACCGGCGGGCAGGCCGTGCACCTCGCCGTGCTCGAGGGCACGCGCCCCGTGTACGTGGCGAAGGTCGAGAGCACCAGCTCGGTCCGCATGTACTCCGAGCTCGGGCTCCCGGCGCCCCTGCACGCCACCGCCGTCGGCAAGGTGCTCGCCTCCGAGCTGCCCGAGGGCCGGCTCGCCCAGGTGCTGGCCGCCTCCGACTTCCATGCCTTCACGCCCCGCACCCTCACCGACCCCGACGCCTACCGTGCCGAGCTGGCGCGTGTGCGCGAGCAGGGCTGGGCGCAGGACGCCGCGGAGCACGAGCCCTTCGTCAACTGCGTCGGCGCGCCCGTGCGCGACGCGTCCGGCACGATCGTGGCAGCGGTGTCCGTCTCCGTGCCCGACGTGATTCTCGACCTCGACGGGGTCCGCGACCTCGTCCCGCTCCTCACGGCGACCGCCGCCGCCGTCGAGGCCGACTGGGCGGGGCGTGACACGTCCCGTCACCCCTCCACCGAAAGGACCCCGGCATGACCACCAAGACCGCGATCTCCACCGACCAGGCTCCGGCACCCGCGCACACGTTCCACCAGGGCGTGCGGGTCGGCAACCTGCTGCAGGTCTCGGGCCAGGGCCCCGTGGACCCGGCCACCAACGAGTACCTGTACCCGGGCGACGTGGCCGCGCAGACCACGCGCACGCTCCAGAACGTCGAGGCGATCGTCACCGCCGGCGGCGGCTCCCTCGCCGACGTCGTCATGCTGCGCGTCTACCTCACCACCCGCGACGACTTCGCCGCGATGAACGACGCCTACGGCGCGTTCCTCACCGAGCGTCTCGGCCCCGACGCCGTGCTGCCGTCCCGCACCACCGTGATGGTCGAGCTGCCGCGCGAGGAGATGCTCGTCGAGATCGACGCGCTCGCCTACGTCGAGTGATTCGTCGAGTGATTCGTCGAGTGAGGTAGCCCCCACCTATCCCGCGGCGCCCTCCGCGCCCGCGAGCAGCGCCGGCAGCCCCGTGACGTCGGCGAGCACGTGCTCCGGGCGCGGCAGGGCGCCGTCGTGCTCCTGCCGCGCGAACTTGCCGGTGCGCACCAGCACGGTGCGGACCCCGGCGGCACGGCCCATCGCGACGTCCGACGAGCGGTCGTCGCCCACGACCCACGTGCGTGCCGGCCCGGGCGCGGGGTCGACCGTGCCGAGCGCGAGCCGCAGGAAGTCGGTGCTCGGCTTGCCCAGCGTGCGCGCGGTCACCTCCGCACCGTGCTCGATCGCGGCGACCACCGACCCCGTGTCCAGGGCCGGACGCCCACCGCGCAGGAACCAGCGCCCTTGCTGCAGCGCGAGCAGCTCCGCACCGCCGAGCACCGCGCGGAACGCCCCGTCCAGCGCCGGGTAGTCGAGCACGTCGTGCACGTCGCCCACCAGCACGTGCGTCGGGCCGTCGTCCACGCCGACGACGGTGAGGCTCGCGGCGAGCTGGTCGCGCACCGCCCCCGTCGCGAGCACGTGCACCCGCGCGTCCCGTGGCCTCAGGTCGGCGATCGCCGCGTCCACGGGCGTGAACAGCTCCGCCGCGTCCAGGGCCAGGCCCATGTCGCGCAGCATGGCGACGACCGACGGCGAGTCCTGCGAGTCCGTGTTGGTGACGAACCGGACCGCGTGCCCCGCGTCGCGCAGCGCTGCGACCGCGTCGTCCGCCCCCGGCACGAGCCGGTCGCCCTCGTAGACGGTGCCCTGCAGGTCGAGCAGGACCGCGTGCCCGGTCGTCCCCCGCACCTCCTCGGACGCACCGCCCACAGTGGCCTCAGAAGATCCCGCGGGCGCGGCGGCGCTCGCGCCACCGCTGCACCTCGCGCTCGACGTCGCGCGTGGGGGTCACGACGGGCGGCCCGCCCAGCAGCTGGCGTCGGGCGTCGACGACGCGCGCGTTGAACTCCTCGACGATCGTGCGGACCCGGGACTCCTCCGGTTCGCGATCGAGGGTCTCGTCGAGCTCCGCGTCGTCACGGCGCAGCTGGCCGGCGGGCAGCACCCCGGTGATCTGCTCGCGCTCCACGAGGTTCTTCAACCACCAGTCCGGGTCGTGCGTGCCCCGCAGGCCCGGGATGGGCTTGCCCGCCAGCGGCAGGTCGTCGAACTCTCCGCGGCGGATCGCCTGGTCGACGACGGTGTCCACCCACAGGGCGCGGTCGTCCATCCGGCGCCGGGCGCGGCCGCGCGCGCCGTCCTCGGATGCCTCGGCACGTTCCGCGTCACCTGTCTCGTCGGACGTGTCGCGCGAGGCCGAGGCGGTGTCGGCGGCGATCTCCTGGTCCACCCGGTACTGCGCAGCTCGGCGGGCCGGGTCGCTCGGTTGCTCGCTCCCGGGCACGGTCCCGGGCTCGTGCTGGGAGTCGCGGCGGCGTCGGAACATCGGCATCCCTCCGGTCGGTGGTTCCAGCCTAGGCGCGCTCCGCCCGGTGGCGGCGGCGACCCGGCATGATGGCCGCATGAAGGTCTCGCGCCGCAGCCACGTGCCGCCGTTCGCCGTCATGCAGGTGCTGGCCACCGCCAACGAGCGCCGCGCCGCCGGCCGCGACGTGCTCAACCTGTGCGCGGGCGAGCCGTCGACCGGCGCGTCCGACGTCGTCCGGGAGAAGGCGGCCGACCTGCTCCGGCACGCCGACCTCGGCTACACCGAGGCGATGGGCGTGCCCGCCCTGCGCCGGGAGATCGCGGGGCACTACCGCCGCTGGTACGACGTCGAGGTGGACCCGGCGCGCATCGCCGTGACGACGGGGTCGAGCGGCGGGTTCCTGCTCGCGTTCCTCGCCGCGTTCGACGTCGGGGACCGGGTGGCCCTCGCGAGGCCCGGGTACCCCGCCTACAAGAACATCCTCGCGGCGCTGGGGTGCGAGGTCGTGGAGCTCGACTGCGGACCGGGCACGCGCTACCAGCCCACGGTCTCCCAGCTCATGGAGGCGTACTACGAGGGCGGCCTGGACGGCCTGGTGGTCGCCTCCCCCGCGAACCCCACCGGGACGATGCTGCCGCCCGCCGAGCTGGCCGCTCTCGCAGGGTGGTGCGAGGAGCACGACGTCCGCCTGATCAGCGACGAGATCTACCACGGCATCGCCTACTCCCCCGATGTACAGCAGGCGACGGCCGCGATGTACACGGGTTCGGGAGCGGTCGTCGTGAACTCGTTCTCCAAGTACTGGGCCATGACGGGCTGGCGCCTCGGCTGGCTGGTGCTGCCCGACGAGCTGGTCGGTCCCGTCGACGCGCTCGCGGGCAACGTGGCGCTCTCGCCGCCGGCGCTGGCGCAGCACGCGGGCGTGGCCGCCTTCTCCCCCGCGGGCTACGCCGCCGCGGCCGACAACGTGGCGCGGTACGCGGTGTCGCGCGCCGCCCTGCTCGACCGCGTCGACGAGCTCGGCTGGCGCCCCGTCGCCCCCGCAGACGGCGCGTTCTACCTGTACGGCAACGTGTCCGGCTTCCGCGACGCCGTCGGCGGGGACTCGGTGGCCTACTGCCGGCGGCTGCTCGCCGAGGCGGACGTGGCCCTCACGCCCGGTGCCGACTTCGACACCGTGCACGGCGGGGACTGGGTCCGCCTCTCGTTCGCCGCCGCGCCCGACGTCGTCACCCGCGCCGTCGACCGCATCGTGGCCTGGCACCGCACCCTCTGACGGGCTCTCTGCCGCACTCGCTGCCGACCTCTGGCGCCGGGGCTGCCCGCGCGCCGCGAGGTGGTGCGAGACGCCGCGTCGTGCGGGAGGCTCGCTCTACCTCGGGGCGCGGTGCGCCTTCGCAGGGGCGTACGGGCTCGCGAACGGAGGACGGATGATCCGGCTGGTGACGGCGAACGTCCAGCACGCGCTGGTGGACGGGCGGCAGGTGGACCTCGAGAGGCTCGGCGCGGCGCTGGCCGCGCTGGACGCCGACGTCGTGGCCCTGCAGGAGGTGGACCACGGCCAGGGGCGGTCCGGCGGCGAGGCGCAGGCGTACCGCGTCGCCGCGGCGCTCGGGATGCCGGAGCACCGCTTCCTCCCCGCGATCCGCGGGTCCCTCGACCCGGCCTGGCGCCGTCGTCGCGCCCCGCGCAGCGCCACCGGGGACGACGGCCGCATGCCCGCCCCGGCCGGCTACGGCATCGCGCTGCTGAGTCGCCACCCGGTGCGCGCCTGGCACGCGATGCGCCTGCCCGGCCTCAACCTGCCAGGGGTCCCGCCGCTCGGCGTGGACGAGCCCCGGGTGGCCCTCGCCGCGACCGTGGCGACCCCTGACGGCCCGCTGACCGTGGTCGCCACGCACCTGTCCACGAACGAGCCGTGGAAGGGTGCGCAGCTGCGCCGGCTACAGCGGCGGGTGCGGCACGCGCCGCGGCCGCTGGTCCTGCTGGGTGACCTCAACACCCGCGGTGACCTGCCGGCCCGGCGCACGGGCTGGCGGGAGCTCGTGCACGTGCCGACCTATCCGCGCACGCGGCCGCGGCTCCGCATCGACCATGTCCTGGCCGACGGCCCGGTGACGGCGACCGGGTCCGCGCGCGCCGTGGACCTCGGTGTCAGCGACCATCGCGCGGTCGTGGTCGACGTCGCGCTCGGCGGGGAGGCGGCATGACCGACGAGCCCACGGGCGGCGTCCCGGACCACGGGCGCGGCCGCTCGGAGACGCCGGAGCAGCGCTCCGACCGGAACTGGGTCGAGCTGCTCCAGGAGCTGCGCGTCATGCAGACGGGCGTGCAGATCCTCACCGGGTTCCTGCTGACGCTGCCGTTCCAGCAGCGCTTCGCCGACCTGGACTCGTACCAGGTCGGCCTCTACCTGGTCCTGGTGGTCCTCTCGGTGGCGACCACAGGGATGCTCGTCTCCCCCGTCACCCTGCACCGCGCCCTGTTCCGGCGGCGGCTCAAGCAGGAGATCGTCACCGGTGGTGACCGGATGACGCGCGTCGCCATCGTGCTCATGGCGTTCGTCATGACGGGCGCCGTGATGCTCGTGTTCGACGTCGTCGTGAGCCGCGCCGCGGGAGTGGTGGTCGGCGCGTCGATCCTCGGGGTGCTGCTGGTGCTCTGGGTCGTCGTGCCGCTCGTGGTCCGGCGGCGCAGCTAGCCGGGGCTCAGGCGGCGAGGTCCACCTGTGCGGCGGACTCGACGCGCAGGGCGTCCTCCTGCTCGCGCCGGGCCGCGGCCCGCGCCTTGCTCACGGTCAGGAGCGTCTGCGCGCCGATGACGATCCAGGCGAGGTTCGCGGCAGCGGACGGCCAGACGCCGTTGACGCCCGCGACCACGGTCATCACGACCGCGCCGCACATGTTGGTGATCTGGAACGCGAAGGAGCTCGCGGTCCAGCGGCCCTTGCTCACCATCCCGTAGGCGATGAGCCCGGCGAGGGCGCCGGCCCATCCGAGGGCAGTAATCACGGTCAGCAGGGAGATCGTCATGACGGGCACCTCCGGGTAGGTCGGCGCGGCACACCTGTGCCACGACAGAGGAAGGAACTGAGGGATGTGGACGCCGGCCACCGGGAACCGGGGGGCCGGGGCGAGGCACCGGCTTGGCGTCGAAACGATTCTGCGGTACGAAGGGCGTTCAGCACAATCAAATCTTTCTCCGACAGGTAGTTAGGATCACTACATGGCCACCGACCCACGGAGACTTGCCTTCCTCCTTGCCGTCCACCGTGCTGGAGGCGTGCTCGCGGCAGCAGACCTTCTGCATGTCACCCCGTCCGCGGTCTCCCAGCAGATCGCGCGCCTCGAGGCAGAGGAGGGCTTCGCCGTCCTCGACCGCGGGCCGCGCGGCGTGACGCTCACGCCGGCCGGTCGGGTGCTGGCCGAGGCGGGCGAGCGCATCGAGGGCGAGCTCCTCGAGGCCCGCCAGGCGATCGCGGCGCTCGGCGAGGGGGTGAGCGGACGCGTCGTCCTCGGCGCGTTCCAGACGGCGATCCGCGCCGTCGTCGCGCCGATGCTCATGGATCTGGCGGAGCGGTACCCGGGCGTCGAGGTCGACGTGCGCGAGCACGAGCCCGCCGAGGCCGTCCGCATGCTGCGTGCCGGCGACCTCGACGTGATCCTGCTCGAGCGGGACGCCGACATGGACGCCCCCGCCCCGCGCGGGGTGCACGACGTGCCGCTGCTCGACGAGCCCTGGTGCGTCGTCGTCCCCGCGAGCCTGCCGATGCCCGAGCGGCTCGACGACCTCGCGAGCCTGCAGTGGATCGGGGCGGAGAAGGACACGGCCTCCGACCGGGCGCTGCGCCGCCTGGCGCGCACGCTGGGCACCACCATGAACCAGCGCCACCGGTTCTTCGACTTCGACACGGCGCTCGCGCTCGCCGCCGCGAACCAGGGTGTCGCGATGCTCCCCGCCCTCGCGCTGCAGGGCGGTGACGTGCCCGAGGGGCTCGAGGTCGCCCGGCTCGCAGGCCTCGGCACCCGCCGCATCGTCGCGCGGCACCGGGCCACCCGCCACGAGCCGGGGCCGGCCGTGCGCGCCGTCGTCGACGCGATGGTCGAGGTGACCCGGGACCTCGAGCTCGGCTGACCCCGTGGCGCGGGCCGGCCGCCGAGCCCCGGCGACGCCCGGCGCGCGTCCGGGCGTGGACGCTCCTAGCATCGCGACCATGAGCGACACGACTGCGGGGTCGGCGGGTTCGGGCACGGGGGCCGCTCCCCTGTCCGACCGCACGTTCGGCGTGGTGCGGCGCCTGTGGGGGCTGGTCTACCTGCGCGCACTTCTGTACCTCGCTGCGGGCATCGTGCTCTTCGCGAACCCGGACCGGGGCCTGGTGTGGGTGCGGTGGATCGTGGGGGCGCTGATCGTCGCGCAGGGCGTGCTGCTCACGGTCGAGGGCGCCCCGACGAAGCGCTCCGGCCGGCCGGAGGGCGCGGGCGACGAGATCAGCTGGCGGCTCATCGCGGGCGTCGTGAGCCTCCTCGCGGGCGTCCTCGTCATCGTGTGGCCGTCCATGACGGGCCCGGTGATGTACCTGGTCGTGGCCGTGTGGGCGTGTGCGGCAGGCGTCGTCGGGGTCATCGGCGGGCTGCGGGGCCGCGCCCTGCGGACCGCCTCCTGGGACTGGCAGCTCGTGAACGCGGTGCTGTGGGTCGTGCTCGGCCTGGTCATGCTGCTGCGCCCCGGCGCCGACGTCGCGACGTCGGCCCAGCTCCTCGCGATGTACCTGGTGCTCGCGGGCGCCGTGCTCGTGGTGGGGGCGTTCGCCACGGGCACGCGAGCCCGTGACGCACGCAAGGCCCGGCAGGACGGCGAGGCCGGGTAGGATCGGCCGCGTCACACGGCAGCCCCGGCTGCCACCACAACGCAGCGGCACCCTGGTGCTGCCGCCACATAGCCGCTCGAACCGCGACGGGAGAGCTCGCGCCGCGCCCCCGAAGGAGGGCCGGCCGGCGCCGAAGGAGCAACCCTCCCCGGGAATCTCTCAGGCACCCGTACCGTCACGGCGAGGCAACTCTGGAAAGCGGCCCACGTCGTCGTCAGCGACGGGTGGGCCCACCGACGGTGCAAGTCGGCGCGCCCCGTCGCGTCGCGGGGCCAGCCCCGCGACGACGCCACGGCGGACCGGCAAAACTCTCAGGTCGACGTGTGCGCGTCGGATGACAGAGCGGGGAGGACCTGCCCGTCCCCCGCCTGCCCCGGCCCGACCCACGGAGCGTCCGACGTGACCACCACCCCGTACGACACACCCTCGCAGGGCACCGTCGTCGACCCCGACGTCTTCGCCGACCGGCACATCGGCCCGCGGGGCCGGGAGATCGCGGCGATGCTCACGCAGCTCGGCTACTCCGACCTCGACGCGCTCGTCGACGCCGCGGTGCCGAGGACGATCCGCGCCGACCGCCCGCTCGACCTGCCCGCGGCGCGCTCCGAGGCGGAGGTGCTCGCGCACCTGCGCGAGCTCGCCGGGAAGAACCAGGTCAAGCGCCAGATGATCGGCCTCGGCTACTACGGCACCACCACTCCCCCGGTGATCCGCCGCAACGTGCTCGAGGCCCCCGCCTGGTACACCGCGTACACGCCCTACCAGCCGGAGATCTCGCAGGGCCGGCTGGAGGCGCTCCTCAACTTCCAGCAGGCGGTGGAGGACCTCACCGGCCTGGGGATCGCGGGTGCGTCCCTCCTCGACGAGGCGACGGCCGTCGCCGAGGCCGTCGCCCTCATGTGGCGCGCCTCGCGGGCGAAGAGCGGCTACGTGGTGCTCGACGCCGACCTGTTCCCCCAGAGCCTCGCGGTGACGCGCGGCCGCGCGGAGGCCATCGGGCTGCCCGTCGTCGTGGTGGGGCTCGACGCCGGGCTCGAGGCGGGGCTCGACGCCTTCGTCGCCGCGGGCGGGACGCTGCCCGAGGGCAACCTCGTGGGTGTCGTGGTGCAGCAGGCGGGCGCGTCCGGGCGGGTGCTCGACGCGCGCGGCGTGGTCGCCGAGGCCAAGGAGCGCGGTTCGCTCGTCACCGTGGCCGCGGACCTCCTGGCCCTCACCCTCCTCACCTCTCCGGGCGAGCTCGGCGCGGACGTCGCTGTCGGTTCCGCGCAGCGCTTCGGCGTCCCGCTGTTCTACGGCGGCCCGCACGCCGCGTTCATGGCGGTCCGCCAGGGGCTCGAGCGT
Organism: Isoptericola sp. NPDC057191; assembly: GCF_042670225.1. Lineage (NCBI taxonomy): Bacteria > Bacillati > Actinomycetota > Actinomycetes > Micrococcales > Promicromonosporaceae > Isoptericola > Isoptericola sp. NPDC057191. The sequence continues at coordinate 47,384 of NZ_JBHUWC010000004.1, forward strand.
CAGCTGCCCGGCCGCCTGGTCGGTGTCTCGACCGACGCCGACGGTGCCACCGGCCTGCGTCTCGCGCTCGCCACCCGGGAGCAGCACATCCGCCGGGAGAAGGCGACGAGCAACATCTGCACCGCGCAGGCGCTGCTCGCCATCGTCGCCTCGATGTACGCCGTGTACCACGGCCCGGAGGGCCTGCGCGCGATCGCCGAGCGCACCCACGCGCGCGCCGCGGACGTGGCTGCCGGCCTGCGCGCCGCGGGGATCACCGTCGAGCACGACGTCTTCTTCGACACGGTGCGGGCCGTCGTCCCGGGTCGCGCCCAGGAGGTCGTCACCGCCGCCGCCGACGCGGGCTACAACCTGTACAAGGCCGACGCCGATCATGTACAGATCGCCTGCGACGAGACGACGACGGCCGCGGACGTGTCCGGCGTCCTCGCCGCGTTCGGGGCGACGGACGTCCCGGCCTCCCGGGACGCCGGCCTCCCGGCCGCCGTCACCCGGACCACGCCGTACCTGCAGCACCCGATCTTCCACCTGCACCGCAGCGAGACGTCGATGCTGCGCTACCTGCGCGCGCTGAGCGACAAGGACCTCGCCCTGGACCGCACGATGATCCCCCTGGGCTCGTGCACGATGAAGCTCAACGCCACCGCGGAGATGGAGGCCATCAGCTGGCCCGGCTTCGCGGACATGCACCCGTACGTGCCCGCCGACCAGGCGCTCGGTTACGCGGAGCTCGTCTCCACCCTGGAGGCGCAGCTCGCGGAGATCACGGGGTACGCGGCGGTGTCGGTGCAGCCCAACGCGGGCTCGCAGGGGGAGTTCGCCGGCCTGCTGGCGATCAAGGGCTACCACCGGTCGCGCGGCGACGAGCACCGCGACATCGTGCTGATCCCGGCGTCCGCGCACGGCACGAACGCGGCGTCCGCGGCCCTCGCAGGGCTCCGCGTCGTCGTCGTGGCGACCGCCGACGACGGCGAGATCCAGCTCGACGACCTGCGCGCGAAGCTCGCCGCGCACGGTCCCCAGGTGGCCGGGATCATGATCACCTACCCGTCGACGCACGGCGTCTACGAGGAGCACGTCCGCGAGGTGTGCGATCTTGTACACGAGGCTGGCGGTCAGGTGTACATCGACGGGGCGAACCTGAACGCCCTGGTGGGCCTTGCGCGGCCGGGGGAGTTCGGCGGCGACGTCTCGCACCTCAACCTGCACAAGACGTTCTGCATCCCGCACGGCGGCGGCGGCCCGGGCGTGGGCCCGGTCGCCGTGGCGGCGCACCTGGTGCCGTTCCTGCCGGCCGACCCGACCCCGGGCGTCGCCCGGCACGAGGGGATCGCGCCCGTGAGCGCGGCGCCGCACGGCTCGGCGGGGATCCTGCCGATCTCGTACGCGTACCTCGCGCTGATGGGTCCGGACGGGCTCACGGAGGCGTCCAAGGCCGCCGTCCTGACCGCCAACTACGTGGCGTCGCGCCTCCACCCGTACTTCCCCGTGCTCTACACGGGCGAGAACGGCCTGGTGGCGCACGAGTGCATCCTCGACCTGCGCCCCCTGACGGCGGAGACGGGCGTGACGGCCGAGGACGTGGCGAAGCGCCTCATCGACTACGGCTTCCACGCCCCCACGATGTCGTTCCCGGTCGCGGGCACCCTCATGGTGGAGCCGACGGAGAGCGAGGACCTCGCGGAGCTCGACCGCTTCGTCGACGCGATGATCGCCATCCGCGGCGAGATCGACCGCGTCGGGGCGGGGGAGTGGACGGCGGACGACTCGCCGCTGCGCCACGCCCCGCACACCGCGGCGAGCGTCATGACCGACACGTGGGAGCACCCGTACCCCCGCGAGCTGGCGGCGTTCCCGCTGCCGAGCCTGCGGGCGGGCAAGTACTGGTCGCCGGTGCGCCGCATCGACGGCGCCAAGGGCGACCGCAACCTCGTGTGCGCCTGCCCGCCCCTCGAGTCGTACGCCGAGCCCACCGCCCACTGACCCGGTTGTGGGCGGGCGTGTGGCCCTGATTCGGGGATGAACCGGGGCCAAACGCCCGCTCACAACGCACGACCTGAGTAGCACCGAAGGGAGCCTCGATGGCCGAGGACCAGCAGGACAAGACCACGCCGCTGCACGACGAGCACGTCGCGCTGGGTGCCAGCCTCACCGGGTTCGGGGGCTGGCTGATGCCGCTGCGGTACACCTCGGACCTCGCCGAGCACCGAGCGGTGCGCGAGGCCGCGGGCCTGTTCGACCTGTCGCACATGGGAGAGATCCACCTCGAGGGCCCGGGGTCGGGCGCGGCGCTCGACCTGGCGCTGGTGGGCAAGGCGAGCGCGATCGGCGTCGGCCGGGCGCGGTACTCGATGATCTGCGCCGAGGACGGCGCGGTGCTCGACGACCTCATCGTCTACCGGCTCGCGGACGAGCACTTCCTCGTCGTCGCGAACGCGGGCAACGCGCCGCGCGTCGCGACGGAGCTGGTCGCGCGGGCCGCCGGCCTCGACACGGTCGTCACGGACCGGTCGGCCGAGACGGCGCTGGTCGCGGTGCAGGGGCCGCGTGCGGAGGAGATCCTCGCCTCGCTCACGGCCGCGGACGACGTCGAGACCGTGCGCGGCATGAAGTACTACGCCTCCGCTCCCGCGACCGTGGCCGGGGTCGCGGCGCTCGTGGCCCGCACCGGGTACACGGGCGAGGACGGCTTCGAGCTGTTCGTCCCCGCCGGGCAGGCCGTGGAGCTGTGGCGGGCGCTGCTCGCGGCGGGGGAGGGGCACGGCCTGGTCCCGGCCGGCCTGTCCGCGCGCGACTCCCTGCGTCTCGAGGCGGGCATGCCCCTGTACGGGCACGAGCTCGACGAGACCACCACGCCGTACGAGGCCGGCCTCGGGCGCGTCGTGAAGCTCGACAAGACCGACTCCGACGGCGAGCCGCTGCCGTTCGTCGGCCGCGCCGCGCTGGCGGCACGTGCCCAGAGCCAGCCGGCGCGCGTGCTCGTCGGGCTCCGCGGCGAGGGGCGCCGGCCCGCCCGTGCCGGGTACGACGTCGTGCAGCGCGGCCTGGACGGGGCCGTCGGCGCCGTCGTCGGCCACGTGACGTCCGGCGCGCCGTCGCCCACGCTCGGCTACCCGGTCGCGATGGCGTACGTGACGCCCGAGGTGTCCGCGGAGGGCACGGCCCTCGCGGTGGACGTCCGGGGCCGCGCCGAGCCGTTCGTCGTCGTGCCGCTGCCGTTCTACCAGCGTGCGTAGGACCATCGTCCTCTGACCGTCCTGATCCTCTCCACACCTGCCGAAGCCCCTGAAGGAGCAGTCCCATGGCCGACTTCCCCGAGAACCTCCGCTACTCCGCCGAGCACGAGTGGGTGGACGACGCGTCCCCCGCGACCATCGGCGTGACGTCCGTCGCCGCCGACGCGCTCGGCGACGTCGTCTACCTCGAGCTGCCGGAGGTGGGCGCGACGATCGAGGCGGGCTCCGTCGTCGGGGAGATCGAGTCCACCAAGTCGGTCTCGGAGCTGTACTCGCCGGTGAGCGGCACGGTGGTCGAGGTCAACCAGTCCGCCGTGGACGACCCCGCCGTGGTGAACTCCGACCCGTTCGGTGCGGGGTGGCTCTTCAAGGTGGACGTGACCGGTCGCGGGGACCTGCTCACGGCCGAGCAGTACGCCGCGCAGGCGGGCTGACGCTTTCCCGGATTCCGTGACCAAATCGTGACTTTCGGGTCCGATATGGGTTGATTGCCTGGGATAACCGCGCTGACCTGCGACAACACGGCCGGCTTCGCCTCCACGGGGTCCGAAGCCGGCCGTGGACGTCCCGCCGTCGCGACAACGCGCAGAAATCTGCGTCATGACCAGGCTGCACGTTCCTCCTCATCCATGACGGCTTCCCCTGGTCGACCAACGGTCGGCGGCCGTCGAGGAGGAAGAACGATGAGCACCATCGAGCTGACTGGCCCCACGACGTCCCGCCTGCTGACGCGCCGCGAGCGAGTGGTTCTTTCCAACCTGTCCGAGGACGTCACCCTCGAGCAGATCGCGACCAAGCTGTTCGTCACGCGGAACACGGTGAAGTCGCAGGTTCGCAGCGTGTACCGCAAGATCGGCGTCTCCAGCCGGGCCGAGGCCGTCGCATGGGCGCGACAGTCCGGGTACGGCATCGGCTGACCGCACGCGTGATGTAGGAGCCCCGCTCGACGACAGGGGAGGTCGTCGGTGCGGGGCTCTCGCACGTCCGGGCCCGGATGAAAGACTCCGCTCATGACTGCACGCCGCCTCGTGGTCGCTGCCGCGATCGTCGACGACCTCGACCGTCCGGCCCGCCTGCTCGCGGCCAGGCGGAGCCGCCCGGCCCACCTGGCGGGCCGGTGGGAGTTCCCGGGCGGCAAGGTCGACCCGGGGGAGACGCCGGTCGAGGCGCTGCACCGCGAGCTGGTGGAGGAGCTCGGCGTCCGGGTCCAGCTCGGCGACGAGCTTCCCGGGCCCGACGACGGCGCCTGGATCATCACCGACCGGCACGACCTGCGGCTCTGGCTCGCCGTCGTCACCGACGGCGACCCTGCACCCCTGGTCGAGCACGACGAGCTGCGCTGGCTCGGGCGTGACGACCTGTTCGGCGTGGACTGGCTCGACGGCGACGTGCGCATCGTGGAGGCGCTGGCCGCGGCCCTCGACGGGGTCGACGTCAGCCGCTAGACGAGGCTGCCCCCTGGTCGGCGCTCCGGCCGGCCACACGGACGCGCGCGGCCGTGAAGTCACTTGCCCGACACCCGGTACGGTGTGGAGAAAATTGCCAACCGGGTCAGGGGACAGGGCCGTCGTGACGCGGGAGGGCAGCGCGGTTCCGCCCGGCGGGGTCCGTGCTCGCGAGGCATCGTTGCCAGGGAGGCCCACGGAGGTGCGGGAATGACGGCACGACTCACGACCGGACGCACGCGGCGGCGCCCACCGTCTCCCGAGGACGCCCTGGGCTATGAGCTGCGGACGGACCTGCTGACGCGGGTGGCGCACGCGCACGACGCGTCGCACTACCTGCTGCGGCCGGAGGTCGTGGTGCGCGCGGACGGTGTCGACGGCGTGGTCGCCGCGATGCGGGAGGCGAGCCGGCGGGGTCTGCCGGTGACGTTCCGCTCCGGCGGCACGAGCCTGTCGGGGCAGGCGTCGGGCGCGGGGATGCTCATCGACACGCGCACCCGGTTCACGCGCGTGGAGGTGCTGGACGGCGGGGAGCGGGTGCGCTGCCAGCCCGGCGCCACGCTGCGGCTGGTCAACGGCCACCTGGCTCGGCACGGTCGCCGCCTCGGCCCGGACCCGGCGAGCGAGATCGCGTGCACGGTCGGGGGAGTGGTCGCGAACAACTCGTCCGGGATGTCGTCGGGCACCACGCGCACGGCGTACCGGACGGTCGAGTCGATGACGGTGGTGCTGGCGAGCGGCACCGTGGTGGACACCGGGGCGCCCGACGCCGACGCGCGCCTCGCGGCGCGGGAGCCGGACCTGCACCGCGGGCTGGCCGCGCTGCGCGACCGCGTCCGGTCGAGCCCGGCGATGCGCGCCGAGGTCGAGCGGCAGTTCGCGATGAAGAACACCATGGGCTACTCGGTGAACGCGCTGCTCGACCACGACTCCCCGGTGAAGATCCTCGAGCACCTGCTGGTGGGCTCGGAGGGCACGCTCGGCTGGGTCGCCGACGTCACCTTCCGCACCGTGCCCCTGCTGACGAAGGTCGCGACGACGCTGCTGGTCTTCGACTCGCTCGAGCGCGCCACGGACGCGCTGGTGCCCCTCGGCCTCTCCGGGCCGGAGGCGATCGAGCTCATGGACGCCGCGTCGCTGCGCGTGGCGGCCGCCGACCCGAAGGCGGACCCGTCGATGCGGTCCCTCGCGCGCGGCGCGGGCATCACGGGGCAGACGGCGCTGCTCGTCGAGTACCGCGCGGCGACCGACGACGCCCTCGCGCCCCTGCAGGACGCCGCGCGCGCCGTCGTCGACGGCCTCGCGCTGGAGGTGCCCGCGACCCTCACGACCGACCCCGCCACGCGCGAGCGCCTCTGGCGGGTGCGCAAGGGCCTGTACACGGCGGTCGCCGGCGCCCGGCCGGCCGGGGCGACGGCGCTGCTGGAGGACGTCGTCGTCCCTGTCCCCGACCTCACCGCCACCGTGCGCGACCTGGGCGGCCTGTTCGCCCGGCACGGGTACGACGACGCCGTGACGTTCGGGCACGCCAAGGACGGCAACCTGCACTTCATGATCAGCCCCCGCCTCGGCGACCCGGCCGAGCTGGACCGGTACGAGGCGTTCAGCGACGACCTCGTGGACCTCGTCCTCGGCCACCGCGGCTCGCTCAAGGCCGAGCACGGCACCGGCCGCATCATGGCGCCGTTCGTGCAGCGCCAGTACGGCGACGACCTGTACGCCGTGATGCGCGAGATCAAGAGCCTGTTCGACCCGCGCGGCGTGCTCAACCCCGGCGTGGTCCTCACCGACGACCCGCGCGAGCACCTGCGCGACCTCAAGGTCGAGGCGTCGGCCGGCGGCGAGGACGCCCCGCTGGTCGACCGGTGCGTGGAGTGCGGGTACTGCGAGCCCGGCTGTCCCTCGCGCACCGTCACCACGACGCCGCGGCAGCGGATCGCCCTGCTCAAGGAGCTCGCCGTCGCCCCCGAGGGGGAGCGGGAGGAGCTGGCGAAGGCGTACGAGTACTGGGGGGTGCAGACCTGCGCCGCCGACTCGATGTGCGTCGAGGCCTGCCCCGTCGGCATCGACACGGGCGTCGTGATGAAGGGGCACCGGGCGCGGTCGAACCCCGCCCTCGTCCAGAAGGGCGGCGAGGCGCTCGCCGGGTCCTGGGGGCCGGTCGTGGACGTGCTGCGCGGCGCGCTCGGCGTCGTGCAGAAGGTGCCGACGCCGGTGGTGCGCGTCGCGTCGGAGGTCGCGCGCGGCGCGGTGGGGACCGACGTCGTGCCGCGCGTCGACGGCGACCTGCCCGGGCCCGGTCCGCAGCGCGAGGAGGCAGACCTGGCGGCGGCCGACGGCGACGCGCCCCGCGCCGTCCTGTTCGCCTCCTGCATGGGCGAGCTGTTCGCCCCGGCGGACGGCGGGCTGCCCGACGACGGACGCCCGGTCGGCGCGGAGGCCGCGTTCCGCGCCCTGTGCGAGCGGGCAGGGGTCGGCCTCGTCGTGCCGCAGGGCATCGGTGGGCTGTGCTGCGGCACGCCGTGGGTGAGCAAGGGGCTGCCCGACGGCGCCGCGCGCATGGCGCGGCAGGTGCTCGACGCCCTGTGGACGGCGACCCGCGGCGGCGAGCTGCCGGTCGTGTGCGACGCGTCGAGCTGCACGCACGGGCTGGTCGAGACACCGCACCACCTGTCGGCGCAGGACGCCGCACGGTTCGCGCGGCTGCGGATCGTCGACGCCGTGACGTTCGTGCGCACCGACGTGCTGCCGGCGCTCGCGGCGCGCGGGGTCGACGTCGAGCGCCTGCCGAGCGTCGTCGTGCACCCGACCTGCGCCACCGTGCACCTGGGCGCGGTCGACGACCTGCGCGCCGTGGCCGCGGCCGTCGCGGACGACGCCGTCGTGCCCGCCGCGTGGGGCTGCTGCGGCTTCGCCGGCGACCGCGGCATGCTCCACCCCGAGCTGACCGCCGCCGCCACGCACGCCGAGGCGACGGAGGTCGCGGCAGGGGAGCGGACGCTGCCGGACGGCCGGTACGACGCGTACGTCTCGAACAACCGGACCTGCGAGATGGGGATGGCCCGCGCCACCGGCAGGGACTACGTGCACGTGCTGGAGCTGCTGGAGGCGGCGACGCGCTGAACCGGCTCCTGCTGCCGGACCGGGAGGGTCCCGGGGCGAGGCGCCTCCCGCCGCGCGGACCCGGCCCGGTGGCCGCCCGTGGCGAACGCGATGCTCGCCAGCACGAGGCCGATCCCGACTCCCTGGAGCGCGGTGAGCGTCTCCCCGCCGACGGCGACCCCGAGGGCGACCCCGGTGACGGGGTTGAGCAGCCCGATCACCCCGACGGCGCCCGCCGGCAGGTGCTGGAACCCGCTGAACCAGCAGACGAACGCCAGCGCCGTCGCGACGACGCTCACGTAAGCGAACGCGAGCGTCTCGGAGAGCGACAGCGCGGGCGGCCTCCCCTCGACGAGGGCCGCGGCGACCAGCAGCTCCATGCCGCCGACGACCAGCTGCCACGCGGTGACCGTGAGGACGGGGGTGCCGTCCTGCCACCGCTTCGTGAGGACGGCTCCGACGGACGACAGCGCCATCGAGGCGACCGACGCCGCGATGCCCCACCCGTCGAGCGCGGCGGTCGCGGTGCTGACGATCAGGAGGACGCCGGCCCCGCCCACGCCGGCCCCGACGAGGATCCGCGGCGTGGGGCGCTCGCGGACCAGCAACCATGCGGCGCCGGCGATGGCGAGCGGGCTGAGCGACATCAGCGAGGCGGCGACGCTCGCCGGGAGCAGCTGGGCCGCGAGGTACACGAGGCAGAAGAACAGCCCCATGTTGAGCGTCCCGAGCACCAGAGACCGCCACCACCATGCGCCGCGCGGCAGCCTGCGGGCGATCAGCATGAGGAGCACGCCCGCCGGGAGCGCGCGGGTCGCCGACCCCCACAGGGGCGTGTCCGCGGGGAGGAGCTGATGGGTCACGAAGTAGGTGGACCCGAACGCGACGGGCCCGACGGCTGCGAGCAGGGGCCAGCGTGCGGCGTGCCACCACCGGCCCGCCCTCCAAGAAGTTTCCACGGAAACCAGTGTACTTTCCACGGAAAGTACACTGGGCTCATGGTGGAGGTCGATCGCGTCGGGACGTTCGTCGAGCAGTGGCGCCGCGAGCGTCCGGACCTCGACCCGAGCCCGATGGCCGTGATCGGCCGGATGCGCCGGGTCTCCGACGACTTCTCCGCGGCGCTCGTGGAGAACTATCGGCGCTACGGGATCGGGGAGGGCGAGTTCGACGTCCTCTGCGCGCTCCGGCGGGCGGGCGCGCCCTTCGCGCTCAACCAGGGAGACCTCGCGGAGCACACCATGGTGACGGCGGGCGCGACATCGAAGCGGGTCGACCGGCTGGAGTCCGCCGGGCTGGTGTCCCGGCATCTGCAGGCCGACGACGGCCGCGGGCGCGTCGTCACGCTCTCGCCCCAGGGCCGCCGTCTCATCGACGAGGCCTATCCCGAGCACCTCCAGCTCGAGGAGCAGCTGCTCTCCCCGCTCTCGCGTAACGAACGGACGCAGCTCGAAGCGCTGCTGCGCAAGCTCGTCGGCGGCTGAGCGCGACACCGAAGCCGTCGGCGTCCATGGAGCCGACCAGAGCCCTAGTGTGGTGCGGTGCCTCCTGCGATCGACCTGCACCTGCCCACCGGATCGGGTGTCTACTCCGAGCAGCAGCTGGCGGTGCTCGACGAGGGGTTCCAGGACGCCGTGCGGCTGGTCCATGACGTCCTGCACCTGAGCGGGGTGGACGTCTTCGCGGTCGACGCCCCGGACATGACGATCCCGAGCTGGGGTTGCGGCGGCTACACGTACAGTGCGCGATCCGTCGTCCTCGCGGTCGACGCGTCGCAGACGACCACGACGTCAGCCGTCCGTGCGACCCTGGTCCACGAGCTCCACCACGTGGCGCGGGAGCGAGGACCCGGGTGCGGGTCGAGCCTTCGTGACCGCGTCGTGTCCGAGGGCCTGGCCATGCTGTTCGAGGAGGAGGTCCTCGGGGCGGCGTCGGAGTTCGCGCACCAGGACGTCACCGACGCCCAGGTCGCGCGCCTGGTCGACGCGCTGGACGAGGATCCCGCCGACGACGGGCGATGGTTCTTCCACGCCGGGGACATGCCCCTGTGGCTCGGGTACACCGCCGGCTACCGGTGGGCGCGCTCGTACGCCCGCGAACACGGGCTGAGCGCGTCCGCGCTGGTCCACGCGCCCGCCGCCGCGATCACGCGCGCGCTCGAGCACGACGAGCCGCGCTGAGACACCTCTGCCCGCCTGTCCTCTGTCGCCGTTCTGAGTGACGACCCACAAGTCGTCGTCGCCGGGTCGCCATACCTCCGTCGTCCACGTGGACGTCCACGACCTCGAGGTAGCTCCTGACAGGTCAGGTCGGGTCCGCGACTGACGACTCGTGCCGACGGTGCGGCACGTCCCTGCCGCGCTGTCTCGCGACGAGGTCCGTCAGCAGGCTCGGGTACTGGGGGTGAGCGAACTCGAGCCGCGGGAACTCCTGGACGTCGACGAAGCGCAGGTCGTCGTGCTCGTCGGGCGCAGCGTTGGTGATGCGACCGGACCACTCGGGCACGAGGTGAGCGTCGAGCGCCAGGTCGCCCGACTCGATCCGGAACAGGGCCATCGGCTCGACGACGGCCTCGACACCGAGCTCCTCGCGCAGCTCGCGGGCCAGCGCCTCCACCGTGCTCTCGCCTGGTTCGACGTGACCACCCGGAAGATCCCACACGCCCGGGTACGCACGACGTGCCGCGGACCGTAGCCCCAGCAACACAGACCCGGTGCGGAAGAGCACACCCACCACGACCCGATGCTCGAAGCCCACGCGCGCACGCTACCGCTCGGACCGCTCGCGGGACCGGGCGGCGAACTCCTCTCCGCCGGCGGGGAAGAGCACGGGGCTGAGGACGTAGCGTCGTCGTTCGCCGTCCTCGGCGGGCTCGGGGCCGCCGGTCAGGGCCGGGGTGATGGCGTCACGCAGGCGGGTGATGAGTTGCTCGACCTCGCGCGGCGAGAGCCATACGGCGTGTTGCCGATATCCGACGAGGTCGGCGGCCGGATCGGCGTCGGGGTGGTCGACGTAGGCGCCGAACTCGGCGAGCAGGGCGGCCATCGCGACGCCGAAGGCGGCCCGGTGGTCGTCGACGGTCGCGGTGCGTGCTGCCGCGGGGGTCACCGCGGCTCGATCGGGGACCAACCGGTAGGTGCGTTCGACGGCGCCGCGGACCCGCCGTTCGCTGGTCACCTCCAGCAGGCCGGAGTCGAGGAGTATCGCGACCTGCCGATAGAGGGTCGCCTGGGAGACGTCGGGCAGGGCCCGGTGCAGCTGGGCGGTGGTGAGCTCTCGCCGGCCGGACAGTGCCCCGGCGATCCGCAGGCGGACAGGGTGGACGATCGGATGGTTGCCGGCCATGGACCCATGGTCTCACCGGCGCTAATGTTCTCATTCGTGCAAACAATCGCGGTACGGAATGCCGACCTCGTCCTGCAGCACCTCGACCGCGGCGACGCCCGACGCGCCCAGGCGCTGTTCGACCCCGCCGTCCGCCGGCGCCTGCCGGCGCGCCGGCTGGGGCACGCCTGGCGGCAGGCTGTGAGCGTGCACGGCGGCCTGACCGCGTGGCAGCTGGACAGCGTCGCGGTGCCCGAGGAGCCCGGCGCGCCCACGGTCGTGCGCCTGGCCTGCCGGACGCCCGGCCCGGCGCTGACCGCCGTCGTGACGGTCGCACCCGACGGCGGGCTGCTCGACCTGCAGGTGCGTCCCACCGTCCTGGCATGGGAACCACCGACCTACGCGGACATCGAGGAGTTCGACGAGGTCGAGACCGTGATGGGTGCCGGCGACACCGCTGTGGGTGGAACCCTCACGATCCCGCACGGGAACGGCACCGTGCCCGCCGTCGTGCTGTTGTCCGGGATGGGCCCGTTCGACAGGGACATGACGACCGGGTCGAACCGGATCGGCCGGGACCTCGCCTGGGGCCTGGCCACTCGAGGCATCGCCGTGGCGCGCTACGACAACCCGAGCCATGGGGCGCCCGAGCGCGCCACCCGGCCTGGCGCCGTCGCCATGGACGACTACCGGCCGGTGCCCGACGCGGTTCGCCAGCTGGGGCAGCACTCGCGCGTGGACGCCGCGAGGATCACCCTGGCCGGGCACTCCATGGGCGGCAAGATCGCCCCGCGGGTTGCCGCCCTTCTCGACGACGACCGCCGCGCCTCCCTCGGCGGTCTGATACTCCTGGCAGCAGACGCTGCTCCGATGCCCGAGGCGGCCGTCCGGGTCGTCAAGCATCTTGCGACGCACCCGGGCACCGGCGTCGACCGGCGCGACGTCCGCCGCACCGTCCGCCAGGCCCGTCGCGCCGCCGGTCCTCGCCTGCGGCAGAGCACCCCCACCTCGCGGCTCCCCTTCGGGCTGCCTGCCTCCTTCTGGCTCGACCTGCGTCGGTACGACCCGGTCGCCACCGCGCGCCAGTCGGGCCTTCCGCTGCTGCTGCTCCAGGGCGGCCGCGACTACCAGGTCACCGTCGAGGACGACCTCGCCCTGTGGCGACAAGGTCTGGCCGACCACCCCGACGTCACGGTCCGGGAGGTGCCCGAGGACGACCACTTCTTCCTGCCCGGGACGGGACCATCGCTGCCCAGGGACTACGAACAGCCGGGCCATCTCGACCAGCAGGTCGTGGACACGATCGCCGACTGGATCCATGCGCACTGAGCCCATCGACTGAACGGCGCGGTACCTGCTCGCCACGCTCGTCACCGCGCGGCGGCTACGAGCGTGACGATCATCCCGATCCCCAGGAGGACGAGCACGGCGCCCGCAACCTTCGTCAGCCACGGCAGCACACGGGCGAGCCGGGTGCGCGCCCGCTCGGATCCCAGCGCGACGGCGACGAACAGATCCCATGCGAGCACGACGGCGACCATCCACACGCCGTACAGCGTGAGGACGGCGGGGCCGGCGCCGGTGAGAACGGCGGCGAGGCTGACGTAGAACAGCGCGTTCTTCGGGTTGAGGAGCCCGGACGCGAGACCGAGACCGAGGTTTCGCGTCCACGTCGTGCGGGCGAGCCGAGCGGGCGAGGCGACGCCGACGTCGACTCTGGCCCGCAGGAACGTGACCCCCATGACGACCAGGAATCCGCCCCCGACGCCCTGGACCACCTGCAACACCGCGGGACTCGTGATCGCCGCCAGCCCGCAGAACGCCGCGGCGACGAAGACGCCGTTGGCGCAGGCGATCCCCACGCACACGCCGCTGGCGCTGCGCCAGCCGCTGGTCAAGGTGGTGCGTGCGATCAGGAAGAAGTCGACCCCTGGGATGAGCAGGGCGAGAAAGTGCGCGACGGCGACGGCGAGGAACTGCTCCATCTCTCCCCAGACGTGGTGGACGACCTGTCGCCTCGAGTCTGGGGTGGTCCCGGGTGGGGGTCTTGAACGATATTGCGTCAGCGTCGGTAGGCGCCGGGGGTGGCGGCCACGTGGGCGCGGAACACCCGGTGGAAGTGGCTCTGATCGGCGAACCCGAGCGCTTGCGCGGTCTCGGCGAGCGATCTGCCCTCACGGAGCATCGTCCGCGCGGTGATGACCCTGTCGTTGTGCCGCCACGCCACCGGCGTGAGACCGGTGGCCCGCCGCATCGCCCGGATGAGCTGATACCGGTCCATCCCGGCGGCCTCGGCCAGCTCGGTGAGCGCCGGGTTCGACGCGTCCTCGTGCAGCCGGTCGAGCACCGGCCCCAGCCGGTCCAGCAGCTCGATGTCGGTGGCGGAGGGCAACCGGTGGAGCGGTGTGGCCGCCATGCACTCGTTCAGGGCCCGGCGGAGCGTGGCCTCGACGTCTGCGGTCGCTGCCTGCTGTTCGCCGGGCCCGGCGAACAGCAGGTCGTTGACGGCGTCAAACCTCCGGTGCACGCCGCGGTCGCGGACGACGGTGATCCCCCCGAGGAGGATCTCGCCGCCCTCGGGCAGCAGGCTCGCGATCCAGCGCTGGTCGGCGTGGATCATCTGGTACTCCCAGCGCCCCCGGCCGGGGTTGCAGGCATGCACGTGCCCAGCCGGAATGAGGATCACGTCGCCGGCGGCGAGTGGGACGGAGCCGCCCGCCGGCCCGGTGAATGCCGTCGTGCCGGTGTCGACGAGTCCGATCGAGAAGCGGTCGTGCGAGTGCGGCCGGTAGCAGGCGGCATCCTGGCAGGAGCGTCGTGACTCCAGATGTGGCAGCTCCGTGCTGTGCCAGAACTCAGCCATCGATCGTCCTCCCCCTCGGACCGTCATTCGACAAGCGCACGCCCGCCGCACGCGGTCCGCTCATCGCGCCCCGAGGTCGTAGGCGGTGCCGCCCGCCACGGCACGGAGCTTGTCCGGGTTGGCCACGTTGCGGACCGCGACGACCCTGCCGTCGCCGTCGACCTCGACCGTGACGGTGGCCACGACCCGCCCCCCGCCCTGGAAGACGATCCCGGGCTCGCCGTTGATCTCGACGAGCTCGGCCACCATGTCGGCGGGCTCGACCCCCTGATACGTGACGGTGCCGATGGCTGCGAACCACCGGGCCACGGTCTCCGCGCCGACGATCGGGCGCAGCGCCTGCCGGACCTTGCCGCCGCCGTCCGTCCAGAGCGTGACATCCGGCGCGAGCAGGTCCAGCAGCGTGTTGACGTCCCCGCCCGTCGCCGCGGCGAAGAAGCGCTCGGTGACCGCACGGTGCTGCGCACGGTCGGCCGCGAACCGGGGCCGTCGGGCATGGACGTGCTCGCGCGCACGGTGCGCGGCCTGACGAACCGAGACCTCGGACCGGCCTACGGCCTCAGCAATCTCGGCGTGGCTGAAGTCGAAGATCTCCTTCAGTACGAACACGGCCCGCTCCAGCGGGCTGAGCGTCTCCAGCACCACCATCATCGCCATCGACACGGACTCGGCGCCGGTCACGGCGTCGACGGTGTCCCCGGCGGTGAGGATCGGCTCGGGCAGCCACGGACCCACGTACGTCTCGCGCTGGTACCGCGCGGACCGCAGGCGTTCGAGCGCCAGGTTCGACACGATCCGCGCCAGGTAGGCCTTCGGGTCGGCCACGTGCGAGCGGTCCGCCGACGACCACTTGATCCACGCGTCCTGGACGGCGTCCTCGGCATCGGCGGCGGAGCCGAGGACGCGGTACGCCACGGAGAACAGGAGCCTGCGGTGCTGGTGGAAGACGTCGTCGTCGGGGCCGGGCGCGCCGTCCTCACCGGCCGCCGTCACCGGGCGGCCCGCGTGTACCGGCCGCCGCGCGGCCAGAACGCACCGGAGGCGGGCAGCTTCTTCATGCGGCCGTACGTCGGCCAGGGCGAGGCAGTCACGGTCTCCTTGTACCGCACGGCCGCGCCGCCCGTCAGGCAGATTCGCCGGGGGCTGTCGTCGGGACGCGTGAACTGCACGACGGCGTCGTGCCGGCCGAGGCTCACCGGCGTGTGGTAGTACCCGAAGCGGAACGGCTTCGGCTGCCTGCCCCGCAGCACCCGGTCGATCGACAGCGCGGCGTGCACCCCCGTCGGCATCCCGCCCTGGCAGGTGCCGTGCATGACGCCGTACCCCTGGCGGATCGCTGCGGCGTCACCGACGGCGTACACGTCGGGGTGCGACACCGACCGCAGCGCGGAGTCCGTGACGATCCGTCCCCGGTCGTCCACCGTGAGACCGGCGGCGGCGGCCATCGGCGAGACGCGCGTACCGCTCGTCCACAGCACCACGTCGGCGGCGAGGACCTCCCCGCCCGCCAGCTCCAGCGCGCCGGGGAGCACCTTCGTGACCTCGGCTCCCGAGCGCACCTCGACGCCGAGCCGGTCGAGCGCCGCGCGCAGGTAGGCCCGCGCCCTCGGGTTCAGGCTCGCGCCGGGCTCCTGCCTCCCCACCAGCACGACGTCGAGGTTCGGGTGCTGCTCGGCGATCTCGGCCGCCGACTCCACTCCTGTCAGGCCGCTGCCCGCGACGACGACGGCGCCGCCCCGCAGGCCGGCGAGCCGACGGGCCAGCACCTCCGCGTCCTGGACGCTGCCGAGGCTGTGGGCGTGGTCCTCGGCGCCGGGCACCGCCGACGTGTCGGCCGCGCCCCCGAGCGCGTAGACCAGCGTGTCGTAGGTCAGGGTCCGGTCGTCGTCGATACGCACGATCTTCGCGTCGGCGTCGACCGCCGTCACCCAGCCCTGCACGAACCGTGCGCCCGTGCCGTCGAGAATCTCGGGGATGCGCAGGTCCGCGACCTGCTGCCCGGTCGCCGTCATGGGGAAGCGCAGGCGCTCGGAGAACCGCTCCTGGGCGTTCACCATCGTCACCTGCACGTCGTCGCGCCGCCCCACGCGGGCGGCGAGCTGCACCGCCGCCGCCATCCCGGCGTAGCCCGCCCCCAGGACCACCACGTGGTGGGGAGCACGCCGGCCGGTCGTCGTGGCCGAGGTCGTCGTGTGCTCTGCCTGCTGTGCGTCCATCGTGTCCGTCTCCTCCGTAGGTCCGGTGATGCCCACGAGATGGGCGCGGCCGGGCAGAACGTGACATCGCCGCACTGTGACGCCCGTCACGTCGCGCCGGGGCATGGCGCCGGGGCATGGCGCCAGGGCATGGCGCCGGGGGTCGGCGCAGCGCTCGGGAGCCTCGTCCCTGTGTCCTGTCGTGCATGTCGTCGTGCATGTCGCGGGGTGGGCCATGTCGCCGCTTGCGTTCGAGTGCGCTCGAAGCCCTACCGTCCTCGGCATGGAACTGGACGACGCGCTGAGCAGGGCGCTCCGCCTGGCGGTGGACCCGCCGGGAGGGGTGTCGGTCGAAGCGTTGCGGGAGCTCGCGCGCGACGACGATGCCGTCGAGTGGGACATCGCGACCGCGGCCGAGCATCTCGAGGTCAGCCCGCACACCTTGCGGTACTACGAGCGCATCGGGCTGGTCAGCGTCGCCCGCGACGCCGCCGGCCATCGTCGCTACGACGCGGCCGCGGTGCGGCGGCTGGTGTTCCTAACGCGGATGCGCACGTCGGGCATGTCGATCAGCGACCTGCGCCACTACGTCGACCTCGTCGACGAGGGCCGGGACACCGTGTCCGAACGCCTCGATCTGCTGTTTGAGCACCGCGACACCCTGCGGTCCCAGGTCGCGCAGCTGCAGCTCGCGCTGGCCGCCACCGAGTACAAGATCGCCACCTACCAGGAAGCGCCTCGACCATGACGACCACCACCCCGCAGCACGACATCGACAGCCCCGAGAACCTTGCCCGCCGCCGGCACGGACAGTCCGTCCTCGCGCAGATCGACGGGCACCAGGGCGAGGCGGTCGTCGACTCCCTGGCCGGCATCAGTCCCGCGCTGGGCCATCACGTCGCGGCGTTCGCGTTCGGCGACATCTACGACCGGCCCGGGCTCGACCCGCGCAGCCGGCAGCTGGTCACCCTCGGCGTCCTGACCGCGCTCGGGGGCTGTGAACCCCAGCTCAAGGTGCACGTCGGCGCCGCCCTCAACGTGGGCCTCAGCCGCGAGGAGATCATCGAGGCGATCCTGCACGCCGCCGTCTACTGCGGGTTCCCCCGGGCGGTGAACGCGACCTTCGCCGCCCGTGAGGTCTTCACCGAGCGTGACGACGACGCCGCGCGCACGTCCGGGGAGGCTTCTCAAACCTCCACGGACTGACTGGTCCGTCCTGATCGGCGAGGTCCTGGTGTGCGGTCACGGTCAGTCTGGGGAGGGGCCCGTTCGGTGATGACCAGGTGTCTGTCGGTGGGGCTGGGCCTGGCAGGATCACTCCTGGTCGGCGCGATGTGCGCCGCTCGTGGTGCGCGACCTCGGCCGGTTGATGCCCGACCGCCGTGTCCTCTTTCCCGGTCTTGCCACGGCCATGCCTTCCCGCCTCGAAAGGTGCCTCGATGACCTTCCCGAGCACGACCGCTCCTCGCTTGTCCGCCGTGCCCGGTCCTGGCGCGGAGCTCGACCGTGTCCTCGCGCTGACGTCGCGCGAGCCCGTGTGGCGGCTGTCCGCCGACTCGTACCGGGCGGAGGCCGCCGAGCAGCAGTACCGGCCGGAGTGGACGTGGGCCGCCTGGGGCGCGGACGGCCAGGTCCTGGCCCGCGCGCTGTGGTGGGGGCAGAGCGACAGCACCCACCCCCTCGCGCTCGACTGCCTCGCCGTCGTCGACGACGTTCCCGCCGTCGACCGGGCTCCGCTGACGGCCGCGCTCCTCCGGGCCGGGCACGACGCCTTCCGCGGGGCCGGCGCGGACGCCCCGCCCCTGTACAACCTGATGCGCCTGCCCGAGTCCTGGCGGGACGACCCGAAGCACGTCAGCGCCGTCGCCTGGCGCAGGGACGCCGCCCGCCTGGCGGGTCTCGGCGTCGAGGTCGAGCGGCTCCAGTTCGAGTGGACGCCCGAGTCGCCGCTGCCCGCCGCGCCGCAACGGCTGATCTTCTCGCCGGAGCCGGACGACGAAGCCTTCCTCGCGGCGATGCTGCGGGTCGCCGAGGGCACCCTCGACGCGCACACCCGCGAGGGCGAGGCGGCACACGGGCCGGAGGCCACCGCCCGCGAGAGCCTGCAGTTCTACCTGGACCGGCCCGGTAGGCGGGAGTGGTGGCGCCTCGCGCACACCCCGGACGGTGCCCTCGCCGGTCTCGCGATCCCGTCGGCGACCCCCTACGCCCGCAACGTCGGCTACCTCGGCGTCGTCCCGGAGCTGCGCGGCCGCGGCCACGTCTCGGAGATCCTTGCCGCCATCACGCGCTTCCACGCCGCCGACGGCGCGGAGCGCATCACCGCCACGACCGACCTCGGGAACCGCCCGATGGCGGCGGCGTTCACCCGCGCCGGGTACCGGAACACCGACGTCCGCCTCATCTTCTCGGCGCCGGCGGACTAGCGCTGTCCCACAGTGCCGGACACGTACGCTCGCGGGATGAAGCACTACATCCTCTTCGACCACGACGGTGTGCTGGTCGACACGGAGCCCTGGTACTTCGAGGCCGGGGCCCGCGCCCTGGCGGACGTCGGCTTCACGCTGGACAGGGATCAGTACCTCCGCGACATGGCCCACGGCAACCCCACCTGGACCCAGGCGAGGGCAGCAGGCGTCGACGAGGACACCATCGACCGAGTGCGGGACGCCCGGAACGCCTACTACCAGCACTTCCTGCGGACCGAGGACATCGAGATCGACGGCGTGGTCGACGCGCTCGCCCGGCTGTCGCAGCACGTGCGCATGGCCGTGGTGACCACCTCCAAGCGCGCGGACTTCGAGCTCATCCACGCCACGCGCGACATCCTGCGGTTCATGGACTTCGCCCTCGTGCGCGAGGACTACACGCACGCGAAGCCGCACCCGGAGCCGTACCTGACCGGCCTGCGCCGCTTCGGGGCCGACGCGGGGGAGGTGCTGGTCGTGGAGGACTCGGCCCGAGGTCTCGGCTCCGCCGTGGCGGCGGGCATCGACTGCGCCGTCGTCCACCACCCCTTCACGCAGGCCCAGGACCTCTCGCGCGCCACACATCGCATCGCCGACCTCGCCGAGCTCGCGGACCTCGTCGTGGAGTGACTTGTCCGTCGCGCGAGCGAGCGCAGAGGCCAGGAACCTCGAACGTCTAAGGTCGGATCTGACACCAGCCGTGCGGACTCTGCAACACTGCGTCGTCGCGGGTGGCCGATGGTGTTGAGTCGTGACGAGGTCAACCACACGAGCGGTTGGCGTGCAAGGCGTCATGGCCTTCCCACACGCCACGAGGAGCGGTCGCGTTCCTCACCCCGGTGGTCGGGACGCTGGTCGCCCTCGCCGCTGCGGGGCTCGTCGCACGTGCGCTCGTCAGGCGCGTGGGTCGCCGTTCCTGGATCCTTGCGGGCCTCTCCCTGGCCGCATGCGGCGCGCTCCTGGGGGTCGGCCTGATGGTTCTCACGATGGGCGTCACCGACGATGTCGGTAGAGACCCGGACGGCAACACCTCGGTCGAGGTCTTCACCTAGGCCCGGCACGGGCGGTCCTTGAGGGTGTGGCCGGGGCGGAGCGCGCCTGGCGAGCACTCGAAGCGAGCAGCACGCCGCGACCGCCTCGACGTGAGCGGCCGCAGGACCTCCGCACGTGCCACGCATCGCGTCGCCGGCCTTGCCGAGCCCGTGGACCTCGTCGCGGAGGGAGCGCGTCCCGGTCGCACGGGTGATCGGTGGCGACGTCAAGCACGTCTGGCTGGAGGGTCGGATCTGATATGCGCCGTGCGAATCTTGCAACAGGGCACTGCTCTGGTGACCGATGGTGTTGAGTCGGAGCGAGGAACCCGACAGGCAAGGCTCGAAGGAGAAAACTGTGCGCAAGGCGTTGGCGTCCGTCGGTATCGGGGCGGTCCTGGCCGTCGGACTCGGGGCGGCGGCCGTGCCGACCGCGTCGGCCGCGACCTACCCCGGTTGTGACCACGGCTACAGCTGCATCTGGAAGGACAAGAACTACAACGGGTTCAACGGCATGGGGGACCCCTATGGGGCATGGGCGCGCATCGGTGACACCAAGAACGACTTCACAAGATTCAGGTTGCGGGACGGCTCCGCGGCCAGCAACAGCGCCTCTTCCATCGGCCAGAACCTGCGCCAGTGCGAGAAGGGCTTCTTCTACGACTATCGCTTGGCGCCGTACAACGGGGGCACCGGCTCGTACGTGCTGTTCCACAAGGGCACGCGCGACCCCTATCTGGCCAACGGCGGCGGCTCGAGCCCGTACAAGGACGAGAACTGGGACAACCGGATCAGCTCGAACTGGTACAAGTCGTGCATCTGGTGAGCAGAACGCCGGCGAGTCTGAGGCCACCTGGCGCGATGCTCGCTGCAGGCCGTCGAGCGGGACTGGCGACATCGATCGCCGTGTCCCTCTGCGTCGTCGCCGGGTGCGCGAACAGCGTCGACGACCCCGGGCCGCAGTCGACCCGTGAAACGGTGCTGGATGTCCCGGACGCAGTCGCACCGATCATCGACGAGCGGGGAGGCACGGTCCAACCCGGATCCATGCGTCTCTTCGTCGACGAGTACCACCGAGACAAGCTGGACTACATCGTCCGTGCCGCGACGACCGACTGTCTGCGACGCCAGGGCTATACAGGGCCGGTCGACAGGGTGCGGGTGCCGGATCCGCTGTACGGGTCGGCGGTCGTGCTTCCGCCGTGGCTCGAGACGCAGGCCGCACGCTTCGGATTTCTGCCGCCGCAACCGTTGGCAGACCTGGTGGCCAACGGGGTCGAGATCCGCACGTCCGCGCAGGATCGGGCCGAGGAGATCCGGGAACTCTTTCGCCGCAGCGACCGCTTCTACGACGACCTCGATGCCGCGAAGGAGACAACCTGGTACAGGGACGCAGCGGCGGCCTGCAAGAGTGACCCTGCGGTGGCCAGATGGTCGTCCCTCGACATCGACGAGCCTGCGCAGGGCCCCTGGCTCGAAGAGTTCACCGCGGACCAGACGCAGGCGTTCGCCGACCCGGCGATGACACCGATCAAGGCGGACTACGACCGGTGCCTGTCGAAGCACGGGCTCACCGCCGCGGCCCCCGACTCGGTCGCCTACGACGACATGTTCTCCGTCGTGGGCCAGAGCTGGGAGGTGATCGACGAGCAGCAGGTCGCGCTGGCGACCCAGGTGGCGCGGTGCAAGGCCGACACGGACGCGGTGCCACGCATGATGGAGGTGTGGTCGCGGTACGAGGGCGCGACGTTCCTGAGGTACGAGCAGGAGCTGACGGAGGCGCTGACCTTCACCGAGAAGACCGAGGCCATGATCGACGAGTACCTCGCCACGCATGGCGAGTGACGGGCGCAGGACCGCGCGCGACCCAGGTGACCGCCGTGCCCGGTGGGTCGCGGTCTGGGTCGTGTCCGCGGTCGTGGTCGTGGGCGGCGCGTTCGTGGCGGGCTCGTTCGTGCGTTCGCCGTGGCAGGACGCCGTGGAGAACGCCGAGGGTTCGGCGTCGACGACGGCTCAGGTGGTGTCCCGGGAGTTCAGCGCCCGGACCGCCCCGGTCGCCGGTGCGGTGTCGCTCGGCGCGACGATGACGGTGGCGGTGCCGGAGGTCGCGACACCGCGGACCGTGGTGACGTCCGCGACCCCGGCGAAGGGGTCGCGGGTGTCCAGCGGACGAGTCCTCGCGGGCGTCTCCGGACGTCCGCTCATCGCCCTGGACCTGCAGCTGCCGCTGTACCGGGACTTGACCCCGGGGACGACGGGTCCCGACGTCCGGTCGTTGCAGCAGGCCCTCGTCGACCTCGGGCTGCTCCACGGCGCGGTCGACGGGGAATACGGTCCGGCGACCTCAGGCGCGGTGACGGCGCTCTACACCCGCTCCGGGTACGACCCGCCGGCCGCAGTGCGGTACGCCGGGGCGGAGACCGCGGACGAGGTGTTGCCGCCGGCGGATGCCGGCGCCGGCGCCGAGACCGACGAGACCGACGAGACCGACGCGACCGAGGACGTTGCAGGCACCGCGCGGGCTCGGCCGGCTCGGGCCGAGGCACAGGGGACCGTCCGGACGGGGACGCCGCTGCCGTGGGCGGAGGTGGTGGACGTGCCCGCGGAGGGTGCCACGGTCCGCACCGCCAGCAAGGCGGGCCGCGTGCTGGAGCCGGGGAGCCCGCTGCTGACGTTGCGC
The DNA here is from genome assembly GCF_042670225.1 of Isoptericola sp. NPDC057191. Taxonomy (NCBI): domain Bacteria; kingdom Bacillati; phylum Actinomycetota; class Actinomycetes; order Micrococcales; family Promicromonosporaceae; genus Isoptericola; species Isoptericola sp. NPDC057191. Next base: position 69,728 of record NZ_JBHUWC010000004.1, read on the forward strand.
ACGGGCAGCGCGCACGTGACGGCGCGGGTCCCCGCCGCGGACAAGGCCCACTACCGCCGGGGCACGAAGGTCCTGGTCGACCTGCCGGGGACGGAGACCCGCCGGTTCGAGGCGTCGATCACCTCGCGGTCGCGCTTCCGGCCCGGGGACGGCGACGGCGCCCTGCCCGGCTACGACATCCGTGTCCCGCTGCCCGCCGCCGCGCTGGACGGCGTCCGGGACGGCACGTCGGCGACCGTCGGCCCCGCGGCGGCGGAGGCGGCGGTCACCGCGCCGGCCGTGCCGCTCGCCGCGGTGCGCCAGGACGACGGCGGCACCTACGTTCTCACGCCCGCCGCGTCCGGCGACGTCCCGCGACGCGTGGACGTGACCCTCGGCCTCCAGCAGGACGGGTACCTCCAGGTCGACGCGGGTGAGGTGACGGTCGGGCAGACGCTGGTCGTCGGGGGCGACGCCGAGGCGCCGACCCGCGGGAGCGACGGGTGAGCACCGGCCCCTCCCTCCGGGTGCGCGGGCTGCGCAAGGTGTACCCGTCGGCTCCGCCGGTGGTCGCGCTGGACGGGGCCGACCTCGACGTCCATCCCGGCGAACGGCTGGCGGTGCTGGGACGCTCAGGGGCCGGGAAGTCCACGCTGCTCAACATCCTCGGCCTGCTGGACACCGCCACCGCCGGCGACTACGACCTGCTCGGCGTACCGGTCGCCGCTCTCTCGGCCCGCCGGCGCGACACCCTGCGCGCCGACGCCCTCGGCTTCGTGTTCCAGGCCAGCCACGTCCTCGGGCACCGCACCGTGGCCGAGAACGTGCTCCTCAAGCTCACCACCGCGCGGGTTCCCGCCGGACGACGCCGCGACCTCGTCGACCAGGTCCTGCACACCGTCGGGCTGTCCGCCCGCACGCACGCCCTCGGCGCCACGCTGTCCGGCGGGGAGAAACAACGGCTGGCCCTGGCGCGCGCCGTCGTGACCGGGCCGCGCGTCGTCCTGGCCGACGAACCCACCGGCAACCTCGACGACGGCAACGCCGCCAACGTGCTCCACCTCCTCGACCGGCAGGCAGCCGCGGACGTCACCGTCGTCGTCATCACCCACGACCCGCGCACCGCGCGCTGGGCGGACCGCGTCGTCGAGCTCGCCGACGGGCGCCTCCACCGGGTCGAAGGGCGCCCATGAGGATCCCCGACCTGGTCGCCGACGTCGTCGTCGACCACACCGCCCGGCGCACCCGCGTCCTGCTCATGCTCACCGCCATCGCCTTCGCCACGGGATCGCTGGTCACGGCCCTCGGCATCTCCACGACGGCCGCCCAGCAGATCGACGCCGACCTCGCGGCGGCCGCGACCGACACCCTCACCCTCACGCCGAACTCCACGCCGTCCGACGAAGGCGCGACGCCCTCTGGCGACGGCCCGGACCCGACGACGACCTACTTCCCCGCCGGAGCGGCCGGGCGGGTCGAGGCGATCGACCTGGTCGACTCCGCCGGGCTCCGCCTCCCCGTCTCCACCGAGCACGTCACGCGCCCGACCGGCGACAACGACCCGGGGGCGGGCGCGGCTGCCGGCGCGCCCGCCGAGCTCCGTGTCGTCGGCGCGACCAGCGGGTACCTGGCCACCCAGGACGTCGCGTCGAGCCGGGCCTGGGTGCTCGACACCGCGGACTCGTCGCAGCAGCCCGGTGCGGGGCTGCGGGTCGCGTTCCTCGACGCCTCGGCGGCGTCCGTGCTCGGCGTCCCGCCCGGGCTGTCCGACTACACCGGCTACCGCGTCGTGGTCGACGACGTGCCGCTGGAGGTCGTCGACGTCGTCCACGGCCCTGCGACCGCCGGGGCGGTCCTGGTGCCGTACCAGCTCGCCCTGCACCAGCTCGACGGGTCCGCGACCGACGCCCAGATGCTCGTCCGCACCCGCCCCGGCGCCGGGCCTGCCGTCGCGAGGGTGGTGCGCGAAGCCGTGCACCCCGACCGCCCGCAGCTCCTGAGCGTCTCGACCGCCGTGAGTCTCGAGTCCCTGCGCCAGGGCGTCACCACCCAGCTCGACCGCTTCGCGGCGGCGATCGGCGCCGTCCTCCTCGTCCTGACCACCCTGCTGATCGCGAACTCCATGGCCACCGCCGTCGTGACCCGCACCCCCGAGATCGGGCTCCGGCGCGCCCTGGGCGCCTCCCGTGCCACGATCGCCGGGCTCTTCCTCGTGGACGGAGCCCTGTCAGGCGTCCTCGGCGGCCTCGCCGGGTCGGCGCTCGGCACCAGCGCGATCGTCGTCGTCGCCTGGCTCAACCGGTGGACGGCGATCATGACCTGGCACGACGCCGTCCTCGGCCCCGCCGTGGGCCTCGTCGTCGGGCTCACCGCCTCGGCCTATCCCGCCGTCCGGGCCGCCGCCGTCTCGCCGGCCGAGGCCGTCCGCGCGGAATGAGTCACGGCGTCGCCGGGTGCACCACCATCGCGGCGCCGCCGCCGCGGCGACGAGGCTCGGACACGGCGGTGAGCAGGCCGTCGTCGCCGATCTGGACGGCGGTGGCGGCACCGATCTCGGCGGCGGCCGTGAACAGGTCGCCCGAGGGCACCAGGGTGTGGCCGTACTCCTCCAGGGCGGGGCCGTACGCAGCGATGAACTCCGGTTCGGCGGTCACCGACGCGGTGTTGCGCTGGGCCGCGCGCGGGGCGGCGAGCGCCTCCCCGATCGGCATCCCGCGGTCGAGATGGTTGGTGAGCGTCTGCAGCACGGTCGTGATGATGGTGGAGCCGCCGGGGGAACCGAGGGCGAGCACCGGCTCGCCGTCACGGAGCACGATGGTGGGTGCCATCGACGACCGGGGGCGCTTGCCCGGCTCGATGCGGTTGGGGTCGTCCGGCGCCCACACGGTGGAGAAGTCGGTGAGCTCGTTGTTGAGGAGGAAGCCGCGGCCCGGCACGAGCATGCCGGAGCCGCCGGTCTGCTCGATCGTCAGCGTGTACTCGACGACGTCGCCCCAGCGGTCCACGACGGTGAGGTTGGTGGTGGACACGTTCTCCGTGTCGGAGTCCGCGGGGGCCACGGTCTCCCCGCAGGTCGGCTGGTCGGCGTTCACGTCGCCGGGGGCCACCGGCTTCACGGCGGCCTTCTCGGGGTCGAGGAGGCAGGCGCGCTCGGCCGCGAAGTCGTCGGAGAGCAGGGTGTCGAGCGGGACGTCGACGAACGCGGGGTCGCCCACGTAGGCGCCGCGGTCGGCGAACGCGAGGGCGCTCGCCTCCAGGTAGTGGTGCAGGTAGGCGGCGTCGTCCATGCTCGCGAGGTCGAACGTCTCGAGGATGTTCAGGGCCTCCTCGACGGTGGACCCGCCGCTGGAGGACGGCGCCATGCCGTAGACGTCGTAGTCGCGGTAGTCGGAGACGGCCGGGTCCTGCACGATCGCCTCGTACCCGGCGAGGTCGTCGACGTCGAGGTAGCCGGGCGGCACCGGCAGGGTGGTCGCCGGGTCGGTACGCGGGTGCTGCACGACGTCCGCCATCTCGGCCGCTAGCGGGCCCTCGTAGAACGCGTCGGTGCCGTGCTTCGCCAGCAGGTCGTAGGTGGCCGCGAGGTCGCGGTTGCGGAACACGCTGCCCACGGCGGGCGGCTCCCCGCCGGGCAGGTAGAGGGCGGCGGTGTCGGGGAACGCGGCGAAGCGGGTGGCGTTCGACGCCGTCTGGTCGTGGAACGTCTGGTCGACGACGAACCCGCGCCGGGCGAGCTGTGTCGCCGGCTTGAGCGCCTGCTTCAGCGAGTACGTGCCCCACTCGTCGAGCGCGGTGGCCCAGGTGGCGGGGGTGCCGGGCGTCCCCACGGACACGCCGCTGGTCACGAGCTGTGGCGTGAACGGGTACGGCTTGCCGGTGGCCGGGTCGATGAACGCGTCCGTCGGCATGTCCGCCGGGGCCGTCTCGCGTCCGTCGATCGTCTGCACCTCGCCGGTGCTCGCGTCGTAGTGGACGAGGTACCCGCCGCCGCCGACCCCCGCGCTGTACGGCTCGGTGACGCCGAGCGCCGCCGCGGCCGCCACCGCGGCGTCGACCGCGTTGCCGCCCTTGCGCAGCACCTCCAGGCCGATGCGGCTCGCCTCCGGGTCGACGGTGCTGATCGCGCCGCCGTACCCGACGGCGGTGGGCACCTTGACGTCGTCGCGCGGGTGCGCGCCCGCGGACGTGGCGCCGAGCGTGCCGACGACGGCGGTGCTCGCGGCCAGCGCCGCGGCCGTCAGGACGGCGGCGGCCCGGGTGCGGGTCGAAGGGCGGGCGGAACGGCGGTGGTCCACGGCTGCCTCCTGGGCGGTGGTGCGTTCCTCCCACAGTGACGGAGTTCGGCGCCGGGCGCCCGCCGAAGACGCCGGGCGGTCCCCAGGAGCGACCCCGCGGGGGGTCTACCTGCGGTGTTGCGCGCCTGCCGTGCGAGCCGCCACCGTTGTCGGATGACGACACCGGTCGAGGGGTTCGCGCTGCGCACCTCGGACGCCCAGGAGGCCGAGGCGGCGCTGAACGCCATCTTCCCGGGCGTGCAGCTGCGGGCACCGCAGGAGTCGTTCGAGTTCTCGATCCGCTCCGCGGCGGTCGCCCACGCCACCTGGACCGACCACACCCTGCCCATCGCGGGCGCCACGACGATGGACGAGCCGGGGCCGGTCATCGTGCTCCAGCTGCACGGCCGGATCCGGCTGGAGCACGCCGGGGCCGCGCACACCGAGGGGCCGGCGTTGATGGACGCGCCGGGTCCCGCGAGCGCGACCTGGCAGACGGCCCGCTCGAAGGGCTTCGCGCTGGACCGTGAGTACGTGCGGTCGGTGGCGACCCGCCTGTCGGGGCGGAACCAACCGGCCCACCTGTTCCACGCCGGCAGGCCGCAGGGACCGGCGGAGGCGCGCACCTGGAAGGCCGCGGCGGACTTCGCCGCGCAGTCGCTGACCAGGCACGCGGACGCGATGGCGACGCCGACGCTGCAGCGTTCGCTGGTGCACCACCTGGTGCTCACGCTGCTGCACACGTTCCCCAACGTCGCGCTGGACGACGTGCAGCGCGGGACCGACCGGGTGCTGCCCGCGGCGGTGCGGCGGGCCGTGGCGTTCATCGACGAGCACGCGCACGAACCGGTGACCGTGGACGACGTCGCCGCCGCGGCCCACGTGTCGAGCCGCGGGCTGCAGGCGGCGTTCCGCCGGTCCCTCGGCGTCACGCCGGGGCAGGTGCTGAGGCGGGCGCGCCTGGACGGCGCCCGCCGGGACCTCCTCGACGCCGACCCGGAGGTGGTCACCGTGGCAGCGGTGGCGCACCGGTGGGGCTACCTCCACCTGGGCAACTTCGCCGCGGTGTACCGGGACGCGTTCGGCGAGCTGCCGTCCCGCACCCTGCGGCGTTAGCGGATCCCGGTCAGCGCGTCCCGTGGGGCGTCGCCCGAGGGATGCCGAGCACCGGACCGAGCTGCCGGTGGGCCTCGGCCCCGTCCCGGCGGGCGACCTCGACCACCAGCGCGGCGAGGTCACGGAGCTTGACGTTGCGGACGTTCGACGCGGTGCGCAGCGCGGCGAACGCCTCGTCGGACGTGAGGCCGTAGAGCAGCGCGAGCGCGCCCTTGGCCTGGTCGATCGTCTCCCGGCTCTGCGTCGCGGCCGCGACCTGCTGCGAGGCGTCCCGGCGGGCGCGGTCGCCGACCTGGTCGGTCACGTCCGTGACGAAGCCGCAGAGCGCCTCGCGGGAGGGGTCGTCAGGCAGGTGCTCGACCTGCCCCATGAGGACGACCGTCCGCTCTCGCCCGCGGGCGTCCATGATGCGGTGCAGGCTGGCGAAGGGCGTGCGCGTGCGGCGTGCGCCGGCGAGGATGCGGCGGACGCGCTCGCGGTCCTCGGGGTGCTTGTGGGCCAGCACGAGGGCGGTCGTGGGGACGACGTCGCCCGGTTCGAAGCCGTGGATCCAGTACGTCTCGTCGGACCACCACCAGGTCTCGTCGGGCAGCACGCACCGGAACGACCCGGCGGGCTGGCGGTCCTCGATCTCCAGGGCGCGGTCGACGAGCGGGGAGTCGAGCGGCTCCTGGAGAGGTGGCCGCATCATGCTTCCCGGTGCGCTCTTCGGGGTGGTCCCCGGTGTGCCTTCTGTCGCCGCGCGGTCCGTGTCCATGGCACCTCCTGCAGGGGTCCTCTCGATGAGAGGTCCGTCGGCCGGACCGCTGCTCGATGCCGGCGGACCACCACACCACAGGCCGGTGCGCCGAGGGTGACGTGGTGCGGATCCGGGACCTTGTCGTGCGGGTCAGCGACATCGAGGCGAGCAAGCAGTATGACGAGAAGTTTCCGTAGCCGTTGACATCGTGAAAGTTGATGGCAACCTGGACGCGGGACGCTGCGACGGCGCACGTCCCGGCCCGACCAGCGGAGGTTCCGATGAGCCGAGCTCTGCCCCCAGCCCGACGCACCACGACCGTTCCCGCGGGGATCGGCATCCTCGTCGGCCTCGCGCTGGCCGTCCCGGCGGGCACCGCCGCCGCGGCCCCCGACCCTGACCCGGACCTGCCGGTCGCCACCGCCGACCTCGCCCCCGCCACGGCCCTCGCGCCGAGCGACGACGTCGCCGACCTGCCGCTCGACGACGGCGGCGCGGCCATCGTCACCGAGCGGACGGAACGGCTGGTCGCGCCCGGCCTCGAGCTCACCCAGTTCGGCCGGGTCTCCGCAGCGGGCTGGCTGAGCGGCGAGGTGCTCGTCGCCCACCTCGGGCAGAAGGGCGGGCCCCGGTTCGGCTACCTCGGCCCGGACGCCGTCGCCGGCAACGCGACCGTGAGCGACATGGCCGCCGACCGCGGCGCCGTCGCGGCGGTCAACGGCGACTTCTTCGACATCAACAACTCGGGGGCCGCGCTCGGCACGGCGGTCGACGACGGCACGCTGCTCAAGTCCGCGACCCCCGGCCGCGAGAAGGCCCTCACCGTCGACGCGTCTGGCGTCGCGCGGCTCGCGGAGCTGTTCCTCGAGGGCACCGTCTCGTTCGGGTCGGGCGACGGGGCGCGCGAGCTGCCCGTCGCGGGCCTCAACGTCACCGGGGTCCCGGCCGGCGGCGTCGCCGTCTACGACGCCGCCTGGGGCGACGCCGCGCGCACCCGCCCGCTCGGCGCAGGGGAGCAGGGGGTCGAGGTGCAGGTCCAGACGTCTCCCGACAGCCCGGACGGCACCACGGGCACCGTCCTCTCCGTCGGCACGCCCGGCGCGGGCCGGCTGCCCGCGGGGGTGCGGGCCGTCGTCGCCCGTCCGGGCGCCGCGGCCGACGCCCTCGCGGCGCTCGCGCCCGGCGCGACGGTGACGCTCGCGTACGGCCTGCGCGACGACCTCGGCGAGATCCGCACCGCCATCGGGGGCGACCCGGACGACTGGCTGCTCGAGGACGGCGAGGTCACGTCGTCCACCAGCGACTTCACGACGCTGCGCCACCCGCGCACCGCCGTCGGGCTGAGCGCGGACGGCACGACCGCTTACCTCGTCGTCGTCGACGGCCGGCAGGCGCAGAGCATCGGCGCCTCCCTGCCGGAGCTCGGACGGTTCCTCGCCCAGCTCGGCGCCGACGACGCGATCAACCTCGACGGCGGCGGCTCGACGACGATGGTCGCGCGGCTGCCCGGTGACACGGGCACGAGCGTGCTGAACAGCCCGTCCGACGGCGCCGAGCGCCTGGACGCCAACGGCCTCGGTCTGTTCACCCCGCAGGGCTCCGGCGAGGTGCACGCGTTCGACGTCCGCGCCGCCGTCCCCACGGGCGACGCCCCCGCCACCGACGCGCTGCGCGTCTTCCCCGGCCTGCACCGCACGCTGACCGCCGCCGGCTACGACGAGACGCGTGCCGCCGTCGACACCCTGCCCGACGGCTGGACCAGCAACGACGCCGCAGTGGTGACCGTCGCGCGCGCCGCCGACGGCGCAGGCGTCGTCACCGGCGTCGCGCCCGGACGGGCGACCGTCCGTGCCGCGGCCCCCGCGGCCGACGGCGTCGCGACGGGCTCCGCCGACCTCACCGTCCTCGGCGAGCCCGTGCGGCTCACCGTCCCCGAGCCCGTGGTCACGCTGCCCGACGCGGACGCGACCGCGTCCCTCACCGTCGTCGGGCACGACGCCGACGGCTACTCCGCCCCGGTCGAGGCGCGGGACGTCGAGGTCACCGGTGGTGACGGCGTCGCCGCGCTGGAGCCTGCGGCCGACGGGTCGTTCACCGTCCGCGCCCTGCGCCCGTCCGGAGCCGCGAGCTTCACGCTCGCCGTCGGGGACGAGGAGGTCCGCGTCGCCGTGGCGGTGTCGCTGGAGGACGTCGTGGTGGCCGACCTCGCGGACGCCGCCCGCTGGACGTCGGCGAACGACCGGGCCCCCGGCGGGTCCGTGACGCCGGCCGACGGGCACGACGGCGCCGCGGGGCTGCGCCTCACCTACGACTTCACGCAGTCCACCGCGACGCGCGGCCAGTACGCCGTCGCACCGGACGGGGGGATCGTCGTCGCGGGACAGCCGCGCAAGATCACGATGTGGGTGGACGGCGACGAGCGGGGAGCCTGGCTGCGCCTGCAGGTGCGCCAGGGCGACGGCGTCGTCACGAACCTCGACGGCCCGACCGTGTCCTGGAAGGGCTGGCGCCAGGTCGAGCTCACCGTGCCCGAGGGCGTGGCCTACCCGCTCACGGTGCAGCGGGTGCGCTTCCTCGAGACGCGGGCCGCGGCGCAGTACAAGGGTGCGGTCACGATCTCGGACGTGCGGGCGCAGGTGCCGCCGGACGTCGACGCGCCGCAGGCCGAGCGGGTCGAGGACCCGGTGGTCGTCGCGGAGGACGCGACGGACGACGCGCCCCTGCGCGTGGCGGTCCTGTCCGACGCGCAGTTCGTCGCCCGGGACCCCGGGTCCGGCGCGGTGCAGGGGGCGAAGCAGGCGCTGGCGGAGATCGTCGCCGAGCACCCGGACCTCCTGGTCATCAACGGCGACCTGGTGGACGAGGCGTCGCCCGCCGACTTCGACCTGGCCCGCCAGATCCTCGACGAGGGCCTCGCCGACGCCGACTTCCCCTGGTACTACCTGCCGGGCAACCACGAGGTGATGGGCGGGTCCATCCAGAACTTCGAGGACGAGTTCGGCGAGCGCACCCACGTCGTCGACGTCCCCGACCCGCGCGACCCGGCGGGCGGCACCACCCGCCTCGTCATGCTGGACTCGTCCAGCGGCCGCCTCGGCAGCGACTTCGCCCAGCTGCGTGCCCTGCGCGACGCGCTCGACGACGCGGCGTCCGACGACGCCGTGACCGGTGTCGTGACCCTCTTCCACCACCCGCTCGACGACCCGCTGCCCACGAAGGCCAGCCAGCTCGTCGACCGCGTCGAGGCGCGGACGCTGCGCGCCTGGTTCGAGGACTTCCGCGAGTCGTCGGGCAAGCAGATCGCGTCCGTCGGCTCGCACGTGGGCGTCTTCCACGCGGGCACCGAGGACGGGATCCCGTACGTGGTCAACGGCAACTCGGGCAAGAGCCCGGCGAGCACCCCCGCCGACGGCGGGTTCACCGGCTGGTCGATGATCGGCGTCGACCCGGCCGCCGAGGGCACCGGGGACGGCGGCTGGTTGTCCTGGGAGGTCAACGCCCGCGCCGCGAGCGTCGCGGTGAGCGGCCCCGAGGAGCTCGCGGTCGGCACGTCCGGCCAGGTCAGTGCGCTGCTCACGCAGGACGGCACCCGAGAGGTGCCGGTCGCCTGGCCGGTCTCGTCCCGCTGGGCCGGCCAGCACGTCTTCGTCGGGAGCGTCGCCGACGCGCCCCGAGGCACCGTGCTCGCCGTCGACCCGCGCACGCACGTGGCGACCGCCGTCGCCCCCGGCCGCGCGACCGTCGAGGTCGAGGTGAACGGCACGGTCGGCACGCTCGAGGTGCTCGTGCCCGCCGGGGCGCCCGGCCAGGCACGGATCAGCGACGACAACGGCTGGGACACCGGCCTCCAGGACGGCGACTACCGCGTCCTCGTCGACCTGTGGTGGGGCGAGAACGCCACCAGTCTGCGGCTGTACGAGGACGGCACGCTGATCCACACGGAGAAGCTCACGCACGGCGGCACCGCCGCCCAGCGGGTCGCCGTCCCCGTGACGGGCAAGCGGAACGGCACCTACGAGTACACGTGCGAGCTGGTCAACGCCGCAGGCACCACCCCGTGCGCGGGCAGCCACGCCGTGCGGGTCACCGACGCCAACCCGGGCACGCCCACCCTGTCGCACGACAACACCGACGGGGACGGCGACTACGCCGTCACCATGCACAAGTGGTGGGGCACGCAGGCCACCGGCTACGCGCTGTACGAGGACGGCGTCGAGGTGGACCGGCAGGAGCTGGTGCCCGGGACCGGGGGAGCCGCGCAGTCCGCGACCACCGTCCTCACCGACCGCGCGCCCGGAACCCACCGGTACGTCGCGGTGCTCACCAACGCCGCGGGCGAGACGCGCAGCAAGGAGCTGTCGGTGCGCGTGCGGCGCTGACCCTCGGGGTGACCCACCGGTCGCCGTCCGCCGCGGGCGTTCGCCCCGTCCCCGGCGGGCGGCATATCCTCGGACCATGAGCGACTTCCAGGTCAACCCCCGCGTCAAGTCCGAGCCCTCCGGCGCCCTCTTCGGCCGCGTCCTCGTGGCGTTCGTGCTCTTCGCCGGGGGCCTGGTGCTCCTCGGCACCGGCGCGTCGGGCGGCAACCCGACCCTGGACCCCTACCTCTTCGTGGCCGGCATCCTCGCCGTCGGGCTGTCCTTCGGCCTGCCGATGATCGGCGCGCACGAGCGGGGCTGACCCGCACCACCCGGGACGCGGTCCCTGGCACGAACCACGACAGCCCGTCCC
>NZ_JBHUWC010000005.1:0-79554 GCF_042670225.1 Isoptericola sp. NPDC057191
GAGAGTAGGACGCCGCCGGACACCCATTCACGAAAGGCCCACCCCCCACGGGGTGGGCCTTTCGCATACCCCCACACCACCCCACCCCCCACACCGCCCCAGATCCCACACCACCCCGGGGACCCACCACAGGCACCGCACCTGGTACCCGGGTCGTCGTGGTCGCCGGGCGCGTGCCCTGCCGCCGTCTCGCCCCTCACACCCGCATGCCGCCAGGCACCGCAGCCGCAGCTTCAGCGATCGGGTGGGGGCCAGTGCCGGCAGCGGGGCCTGGAGGAGTCCGGTCCGTCAAGGGGGAGCGGGGCCGCTCGCCTGCCGGTCGGACAGACGTTCCCCTCTCCCTTTCTCGGTGAGGCGGGTCGCCGGTTCTGTCGTCGCCCGACGCTGCACCCGGGGGCACCGGCCGGCTGGCCTGTGTGGAGGAAGGCGGTGCCCGCTGTCACACGCGTTTCGGGGCATCTCGGCGGTCCGAGTCGGGGGTGGCGTGGGAGAATACGGCTCGTGTCGGCGTCTGGAAGGAATACCGTGAACGATTCACCGCGGGACGAGAACAAGGGTGGTGCGGGCGGTCGCTCGTCGTCCTCGCGTGGCGCGAGCTCTCGCGGGGGAGCACGCGACGGTGGATGGGGTTCGCGCTCGTCCGAGGGCGGACGAGGCGCGGGGCCCCGGGGCGGGAGCGGGCCTGGTGAGCGGTCGCGCGGCGAGATCCGTGGTGCGTCCGGTCGCGGCGCCCAGGGAAGTGCTGGGGGGCGTCCGCGTTCGGACGACCGCGAGCGGTGGTCGGGTTCCGACCGGCGTGACCGTGCGGACGACCGGCGGCGCGGCGAGGACGGCCGGGGCGGACCCCGGTCGTCGGCCCCCGCACGGTACGGCGACACGAGCCGCGGGGACCGTCCGGCCCGTGGCGCGGGGCAGGGCGCAGACCGTCGTGAGCGCCGCGAGGGCTGGTCGCGGGACGACCGTGGATCGCGTCCGGCGCAGGGTGGACCGCGGGCTACCGACCCCCGCGCAGGTCGCGAGGGCGGGTTCCGGCCCCGCGGCGAGGGTCGGCCTGAGCGTGGGCGTGACGAGCGCGAGGACCGCGGTGGCCATGGTCGTTCGTACGGTGCGGACCGGCCTGAGCGCGGGCGCGAGCAGCGCGACGACCGTGGGTACGGCCCCCAGAGCTCGCGAGGTGGCCGCGACGACAGGTCGCGCCAGAGCCGTGAGCACGCCGGTGCAGGACATGGCCACGCCGACCGGCGCGACCGGGACAGCAACCGGGACGGTCGTGACGGCAACCGCCAGGGTTACCGCGGCGAGGGATCGCGTGGCCCGTCGACCGGTGGGCGACCCGCCGGGGCCGGCCAGGGACGACGTCCGGCAGGCCAGGGCCACGGCGGAGCGCCGCGGCAGGGAGGCCGTCCGGCGGCTGCGTCGGAGCGACGCCCTCGCGTCGTCGAGCCCGAGATCGCCGAGGACGCGACGATGGGCCAGCTCGGGCGTGAGGTCCGCGGACGCCTGCGTGGCCTCACCAAGGAGAACGCCGAGCGCATCGGGCTGCACCTGGTGATGGCGGGGCGGCTCCTCGACGTCGACCCCGAGCGGGCGTACGAGCACACCCAGGCCGCGGTCCGCCGCGGAGGGCGCGTGGACGTGGTGCGCGAGGCCGCCGGCATCGCCGCCTACCGCACGGGACGGTTCGCCGAGGCGCTGCGGGAGCTGCGGACGGTGCGGCGGCTCAACGGCTCGTCCGAGCACCTGCCGCTGATGGCGGACGCCGAGCGTGGTCTCGGGCGTCCGGAGCGTGCACTGGCCCTCGCGGCGAGCGAGGAGGCGCGCACGTTGGACGCCGAGGGCAGGACCGAGCTCGCGATCGTGGCGAGCGGTGCCCGCAGCGACCTCGGGGAGCACGATGCTGCGCTGGCCGTGCTCGACCGGATCCCCGCCGCGGAGCGGAAGGGAGACCTGGGGCTGCGGGTGCTCCAGGCTCGTGCTGCCGCGCTCGAGGCGGCCGGGCGATCCGACGAGGCGGCGTCGCTCCTCGCGGGCGTGGATCCCGCGGCGCTGGAGCGCGCCTCCGGTGTGGTGGACGACGAGGACGACGTCGTGGTCTACGACACCTACGACGAAGATGCTTTCGAGGAAGACCCCGAGGACGTCGTCGACGGGGCCCCGGACGAGCACGACGCGGATGGTCAGGACGCAGCGGGTGTCGCGGACGTGGCCGACGTAGCCGACGACGACGCTGACGACGCTGACGACGCTGACGAGGCCGGCGGTGCTGAGCCCCAGGCCCAGTCGGACGACGTCGAAGACGCTGGGGACGTGGCTGACGCCGAGGTCGCGGCGGGGCTCACCGACGCCGAGGCTGAGGACCGGTCGGGCGACGCTCCCGAGGGGAAGGGATGACGGCGACGCTCGCCGGCTGCGACGTCCCGCTCGCGACGGCGCACGACCTCGCCCTCGTCGACCTGGACGGCGTGGCCTACCGGGGGCACCTCCCGATCCCGCACGCGGCGGAGAGCCTGACCGCCGCTCGGGAGGGCGGCCTGCGGCTCGTGTTCGTCACGAACAACGCGTCGCGCGAGCCCGAGGAGGTGGCGGACCAGCTCACCGGGCTGGACATCCCCACGGCCGCCAACGAGGTCATGACCGCGGCGCAGGCCTGCGCCGCCCTGCTGCGCACGCGGCTCGCGCCGGGCGCTCGCGTCCTCGTCGTGGGCGGGGCCGGGCTGCGGACGGCCGTCGAGCGGGCAGGGCTGACGATCGTCGACTCGGCGGACGACGGACCGGACGCCGTGGCCCAGGGCTACGCTCCGGGCCTGGCGTGGGAGGACCTTGCGGAGGCGGCGTACGCCGTCGCCGGCGGGGCTTGGCACGTGGCGAGCAACCTGGACCTCTCGCTGCCGACCGCCCGCGGGTTCGCACCCGGCAACGGCGCCCTCGTGGGGGCCGTCGTGGCGGCGACAGGCGTGCAGCCCGACAGTGCCGGGAAGCCGTCGCCGACGATGTACCGCCTCGCCGTGGAGCGGGCGGGTGCGGAGCGGCCCCTGGTGATCGGCGACCGGCTCGACACGGACCTCGCAGGCGCTCGTTCGGGCGGGTTGCCGGGCCTGCACGTCCTGACGGGCGTCTCGTCGGCGCGGGACGCGGTGCTGGCCGACGCCGGGTTGCGGCCCGACTTCCTCGGCGGCGACCTGCGGGCGCTGCTGGAGCCGCACCCGGCGCCGCAGCGAGGCGCGGACGGCTGGTGGACCTGCGGCGACCGGGCGGCGCGTGCCGTGGACGGGCGTCTCGAGCTCGACCGGCAGGGCCCGCACGGCATCGACGTGATCCGGTCCGCCTGCGCCGCCGCCTGGGAGGCGGCGGACAGGGACGACCACGTGGACGCCACCACGGTGCCCGAGCTCGAGGCCTGACACCCGACGATCGACGCCGGGCGACCGACAGGAGGCCGGCGTTCGGCTGCGGTGCGGCGAGGTGATCCTCGAGGCCGCGACCGACCTGGTCGGAGGCTGTGCGTCCTGGCACAGGACGTCGGCGCCAGCAGGTAGCGTGGACCCGGACCTCGGACCGTGACGTCGCCCGCGAGCGATCGACCGCGCTCGGACCGGCGGTCCCCACGGCCCCGGCAGGCGCCGGCGACGAGACCACGACCCGCGACCGCAGGGAGGGACGATGACGCAGGATCCGGCGACGCCTGGAGGCGCTGTCCCCGATCCCACGCGCGACGCGGCGACGCACGACGACCGTGGACGCCCGGCGGCGAACGAGCAGCAGCACGACGATCCGCAGCCGGCCGGCGTACCGGGTGCGCTCGCGGAGCTGGAGGGCCTCGACGACATCCCGGTGGGCGAGCACGTCGAGCGGTTCGCGCGCGTCCACGACTTCCTGCGCGCCCGCCTCGACGGCGAGCCGGAACCGGGGGAACGGGGCGACGCCGGCCCCGGCACGGGACCGGCTCGGTGATGCCGGGGTCTCGCACGGACGCTCGCACCGACGTCGAGCTCGTCCGCCGCGGACTGGCCCGGTCGCGCCGCCAGGCCGCCGAGCTCATCAGCGCGGGCAGGGTCCGGCTCGACGGCCGGGTGGTCGCCAAGGCTTCCACGCCGGTCCCCGCGGGGACGCCGGTGACCGTGACGGCCGACCCTGCCGACCCCGGTTACGCGTCGCGCGCCGGCGGGAAGCTGGCGGGTGCCCTCGACGCGCTCGCGGCCGACCCGAGCGGTCGTCAGCTGCTGGGCGCGGTCGACGGCGGGTGGTGCCTCGACGTCGGGGCATCGACCGGAGGCTTCACGGACGTGCTCCTGCGCAGGGGTGCGCGCCACGTGGTGGCGCTCGACGTCGGGCACGACCAGCTGGTCCCGGCGCTGCGCGCCGACCCGCGGGTGACCGTCGTGGAGGGGTTCAACCTGCGCGACCTCACGCCGACCGACCTGGAACGCGCACCCGACGTGGTCGTGGGCGACCTCTCCTTCATCTCCCTCACCCTGGTGCTCGGTCCGCTCGCCGCGGTGCTCGGGCCCTCCGCGCACGCGCTGCTGCTGGTCAAGCCCCAGTTCGAGGTGGGGCGCGACCGACTGGGCAGCGGTGGGGTGGTCCGAGACACCGGCCTGCACGTCGACGCCGTCGGTGCCGTGGTCCGGGCCGCGGCGCAGCACGGGCTCGCGGCGCAGGCCGTCGTCCCGAGCCCGCTTCCCGGCCCGAGCGGCAACCGCGAGTACTTCTGCTGGTTCCGTCCGGCTACGGGGGGCGGCCCGGACCCCGCCGCAGCGACTGCGGCCGCGGCGGCCGCCGTCACCTGGCAGCCCGCCGCCACCGACGCACCCCCATCCGTCCCGCCCGTCCTGCTGATCGGAGGAGCCCTGTGAGCCGCCGAGTCCTCATCGTCACCCACGGCGGCCGCCCGGAGGCCGTGGCCGCGCTCTCGGAAGCGGTGCGTGAGCTCACCGAGGCGGGCTTCGAGGTCGCCCTGCACGACGACGACCTCGCCGAGTCCTTCGGCGACCACATGGCGGCGGCCCGCGCCCGCGAGGGCGTCACGGAGTCCGAGGCCGTCATGGTGCTCGGCGGGGACGGGACGATCCTGCGCGCCGCCGAGCTGACGCACGGCACAGGGGTCCCGCTGCTCGGGGTGAACCTGGGGCACGTCGGCTTCCTGGCCGAGAGCGAGCGCGACGACCTGCGGCACGCCGTGCGGCGGCTCGCCGCGCGCGACTACGAGGTCGAGGAGCGCGCCGTCGTCGACGTCGCCGTCCACCTGCCGGGCGAGGCCACGCCCCGCACCGGATGGGCGCTCAACGAGGCCACGGTGGAGAAGGCGCGGCGCGAGCGCATGGTCGAGGTGGGGATCGCGGTCGACGGACGTCCGCTGTCCTCCTTCGGGTGCGACGGCGTCGTGATGTCGACGGCGACCGGCTCGACGGCGCACGCGTTCTCGGCCGGCGGCCCGGTGATGTGGCCGGAGGTGGACGGCGTGCTCCTGGTGCCGCTGTCCGCGCACGCGCTGTTCGCCCGCCCGCTCGTCATCGGCCCGCGGTCCACGTACACGGTGAAGGTGCTCGAGCGCAGCCCCGTGCCCGCCGTGCTGACCTGCGACGGCCGCCGGCGCATCGACCTGCCGGTGGGGTCCTGGGTCGAGGTGCGCCGGGGTGCGCTGCCGCTGCGCTTCGCGCGCCTCTCACCCTCGCCGTTCACCGACCGGCTGGTCTCGAAGTTCTCGCTGCCGGTGGTCGGCTGGCGCGAGCTGGCCGCGAACCGGCCCGACCACCGAGCACCGGTGGAGCCGGAGGGCGCGCCCCGTGCCGCGGGCGACGCCGAGCAGGACGCCGAGCATGACGCCGAGCAGGACAAGGAGGCCTGAGGTGCTCGAGGAGATCGCGATCGAGAACCTGGGCGTGATCCGCGCAGCCCGGGTGCCGCTGGCGGACGGGCTGACCGTCATCACGGGCGAGACGGGCGCTGGGAAGACCATGGTGCTCACGGGCCTGGGCCTGCTGATGGGGGGCAAGGCGGACGCCGCCGCCGTGCGGCCCGGCGCCGACGGGGCCGTCGTGGAGGGACGCCTGCGCGTGGCGGCCCACCCCGCCGTCGCCGCACGCGTCGACGAGGCCGGCGGGGAGGTCGACGACGACGGCACGGTCGTCGTGCTGCGGACCGTCGCCGCGGCGGGCCGCTCGCGTGCGCACCTGGGCGGTCGGGGCGTGCCCCAGGCGGTGCTCGCCGAGATCGCGGACGAGCTCGTGACCGTGCACGGGCAGGCCGACCAGCTGCGGCTGCGCACGTCGGCGAAGCAGCGCGAGGCGCTCGACGCCTTCGCAGGCCCCGAGCACCAGGACCGCCTCGACGCGTACCGGGCGGCCTGGACGGAGCGTGCTGGGCTGCTCGCGGAGATCGCCGAGCTC
This sequence comes from Isoptericola sp. NPDC057191, assembly GCF_042670225.1. Taxonomy (NCBI): domain Bacteria; kingdom Bacillati; phylum Actinomycetota; class Actinomycetes; order Micrococcales; family Promicromonosporaceae; genus Isoptericola; species Isoptericola sp. NPDC057191. The sequence continues at coordinate 6,387 of NZ_JBHUWC010000005.1, forward strand.
ACGGCGCGCGGCGCCGAGCGCGCCCGCGAGGCCGAGCTGCTGCGCCTGGGGCTGGCCGAGGTGGAACGGGTGGACCCGCGACCGGGCGAGGACGCCGAGCTCACGGCTCTCGTCGGGCGCCTCGGCAACGCCGAGCAGCTGCGGGTCGCCGCCCAGGAGGCGCACGACGCCGTGGCCGGGGACGACGTCGAGACGGCCGGCAGCGCGGTGGCCGCCGTCGAGCGGGCGCGGCGGGCGCTGGAGGCTGCTGCCGTGGACGACCCCGCGCTCGGTGCCCACGCGACCCGCCTGGCAGAGGCGGGATACCTGCTCGCGGACGTCGCCACCGACCTGTCGGCGTACGTGAACGACCTGCAGGCGGACCCGGCAGGCCTCGAGACCTCGCACGCCCGGCTCGCGGAGCTCACCACGCTGACCCGCAGCTACGGGGAGACGATCGACGACGTGCTGCGGTGGGCGAGCGACGCCGGGCTGCGCCTGCTCGACCTGGACGACGGCGGCGAGCGGCTGGCCTCGATGCGTGAGCGCACGGTCGAGCTCGACACCGAGCTCGCCGCCGCGGGGGAACAGCTGACCGCCGGTCGCAGGACCGCCGCGGAGGCGCTCGCGGGCGCCGTCACCGAAGAGCTGGCGGGGCTCGCGATGAAGGGCGCCCGGCTCGTGGTGGACGTGGCCCCCGCCGACGAGCCCGGGCCCTGGGGCGCGGACCAGGTGACCTTCCTGCTCGAGCCGCACCCGGGCGCGCCCGCGCGCCCGCTGGGCAAGGGCGCCTCGGGCGGCGAGCTGTCGCGGGTCATGCTCGCGGTGGAGGTGGCGCTCGCCACGGCCCGCCTCGCGGCGGCGCCCAGGGGGCGGGCCACGGCACCCCTCCCGACGTTCGTCTTCGACGAGGTCGACGCGGGCGTCGGCGGGCGGGCGGCGGTCGAGGTCGGCCGGAGGCTCGCGACGCTCGCCCGCAGCACGCAGGTCGTGGTCGTGACGCACCTGGCCCAGGTCGCAGCGTTCGCGGACTCCCACCTCGTCGTCACGAAGTCGAGCGCCGACGGCGGCACCGACGGTGACGGTCGGCAGGACGGGGGAGTGACCGTGACGGGCGTGCGCGAGGTCACGGACGACGACCGCGTGCGCGAGCTGGCGCGGATGCTGTCAGGGCAGGAGGAGTCCGCGACCGCGCGCCAGCACGCCGTCGAGCTCCTGGAGTCCTCCACCGTGGGACGATAGGGGGCGATGAGAATGATCCTGCGCAAGTCCGAGCGCGCCCCTGACGCCGGCGACGGCAGCCCCGACGTGACCGGACCCGCCCGGGTCGGCACGCGGACGAAGGACCTGACGAAGCGGCTGCGCCCCGGCGACGTGGCCGTCATCGACCATGTCGACATCGACCGGGTCGCGGCCGACGCCCTCGTGGCCGTGAGCCCGGCCGCCGTGCTGAACGCCGCACGGTCGACGTCCGGGCGCTACCCGAACGCGGGGCCGGGGATCCTGCTCGAGGCCGGCATCGTGCTCGTCGACGACCTCGGACCGGCCGTCATGGCCCTGCCCGAGGGGGCGTCCGTCCTCGTCGACGGCGGCACCGTCCGCGTCGACGGCACGACCGTGGCGGACGGGGTCCGGCAGACACCGGAGACGGTCGAGGCCGACATGGCCGCGGCCCGCGAGGGTCTCTCGGACGAGATCGAGCACTTCGCCGAGAACACCATGACCTACCTGCGGCGCGAGCGGGACCTCCTGCTCGACGGCGTGGGGGTGCCGGACGTGCGCACGAGCTTCGACGGGCGGCACGTGCTGATCGTCGTCCGCGGCTACCACTACCGCGAGGACCTGGCGATGCTGCGGTCCTACATCGCGGAGAACCGGCCCGTGCTGGTCGGCGTCGACGGCGGCGCCGACGCGATCATCGACGCCGGCTGGAAGCCCGACATGATCGTCGGGGACATGGACTCGGTCTCGGACCGGGCGCTGTCGTCCGGCGCGGAGATCGTCGTGCACGCCTACCGCGACGGCAACGCCCCGGGGCTCGACCGTGTCGAGGCCCTCGGCGTCCAGCCCGTGGTCTTCCCCGCGACCGGCACGAGCGAGGACATCGCGATGCTGCTCGCCGACGACAAGGGCGCCGAGCTGATCGTCGCCGTCGGCACGCACGCCACGCTGGTGGAGTTCCTCGACAAGGGACGGGCGGGCATGGCCAGCACGTTCCTCACGCGGCTGCGGGTCGGTGGCAAGCTGGTGGACGCCAAGGGCGTGTCCCGGCTGTACCGGACCCGGATCTCGAACCTGCAGCTCACGCTGCTGTCGCTGGCGGGCGTCGCCGCCGTCGTCGCGGCCCTGTGGTCCACCTCCGCGGGCCAGACGTTCTTCGGCCTCGTGGGTGCCCGGGTCGACGACCTCGTCTCGTGGGTGGGTAGCCTCTTCGGCGGGTGACGCCGTTCCGCAGCCCCGCAGCCCTGCCGCACCCCGCCCGTCCCGACCCCATCGAAGGAACCTCTGCCGACCGTGATCGACTTCAGGTACCACCTCGTCTCGCTGATCTCCGTCTTCCTCGCCCTCGCGGTGGGCATCATCCTCGGCGCCGGCCCGCTCCAGGGACCGCTGGGCGACCAGCTCACCGAGCAGGTCGACGCGCTGCGCACGGAGCGCAACACGCTGCGTGACGAGCTCGGCGACGCGCGGACCACGGCGGACGAGCAGCGGCAGTTCATCGACAGCGCGGGCGACCAGCTCGTCGCGGGCTCCCTCGAGGGCAAGAACGTGGCCGTCGTCGAGGTCGACGAGGTGAGCGACGCCAGCCGCAAGGCCGTGCTCGACGAGCTCGAGGCCGCCGACGCCACCGTGGTGGCGCAGGAGCGGCTCGCTGCGTCGTGGACCTCGGCGGACGAGCTGACCATGCGCGAGACGGTGGCCGACGGGCTGCGCGCGAAGCTGCCGGCCGACGCCGTCGACGGCGTGATCGACGAGGACTCGGGGCCGGCGCAGCTCCTGGCCGCGTCGCTCACGGTCGCGCTCACCGGCAGCGGGCCCGGCGTGGGGACCTTCTCGGACGCGGCGCTGGAGCAGCAGCACCTCCTCCAGCAGGTGGGGCTCGTGGAGCAGGTCGCGGAGCCGAGCGCCCCGGCCGACGCGATCCTGCTGCTCTCGGGCGGTGGCACGGGTACGGAGGACGGCGAGGAGACCACCGACGCCGACCCGGAGCAGACCGGCATGGGCGCTCTCGCGGCGCTCGCCGGCACGTCGGCCCAGGTGGCCGGCACCTCCGTGGTGGCCGGCCCGACGACGCAGGACGGCGACCTGGTCGCCACCGTCCGCGCCGACGACCAGCTGGCCGAGCTGGTGAGCACGGTCAGCGGCGTCGAGCAGACGACCGGGCAGATCGTCGTGCCGCTCGCGATCGCCGCGCAGGACGCCGGCACCGTCGACCAGTACGGCTTCGAGGACGGCGCGACCGTCCTGCCTCCGGTGGTCGAGAACGGCGAGACCCAGGGGAACGGCTGATGGGCCGGCTGACGGGATCCGGTCCCTGGGCGTCGCTGCGCGGCGCGGCGGCCGCGGCCGCAGGGACGGCGCTCGCGCGTCGTGCGCTCGAGACGGACCCGCCGGGCGGTGCCGCACGCTGGACACGCACCAACCACCGGGGCGAACCGGTGAGCATGCTCGAGGGCCCGTCGGTGGCCGCCGGGCTCGTCGCCGGCACCCTCGCCGCGGGAGGCGGGCGCGAGCGGCTCGGCACAGCCGTCGCGACGGCCGGGGCCGCAGCGTTCGGGCTCGTCGACGACCTCGCCGAGGACACCAGCACCCGCGTGAAGGGGTTGCGTGGCCACCTGGGCGCGCTCGCCGAGGGCCGCCTCACGACCGGAGGCCTCAAGGTGCTCGGCATCGGCGCGACAGCGCTGGCCGGAGCCGCCATCGGCACCCGCCGGCGTGGCGGCCTGGCCGGACATCTCGTGGACGTCGCCGTGAACGGGGCGCTGATCGCCGGGACCGCCAACCTCCTGAACCTTCTCGACCTGCGCCCCGGACGGGCGCTCAAGGCGTCGGCGGCTCTCAGCCTGCCCGTCGCCGCCGGTGCGACGGGCGCCACGACCGGTGTGGTGCTCGGGGCCGGCGCCGTCGCTGCCCCGGGCGACCTCGCCGAACGCGACATGCTCGGTGACGGGGGAGCGAACGCGCTCGGTGCGCTGGTCGGCGCGCAGTGGGCGTTCGGCGCCCCCCGCGCCGTGCGTCTCGCCGCGCTGGCGTCCGTCGTCGGGCTGACGCTCGCCTCCGAGCGGGTGAGCTTCTCCGCCGTCATCGAGCGCACCCCGTGGCTGCGTCGCGCGGACGGCTGGGGGCGTCGTCCGGCGGCCGCGCCGGGCACCCCGGAGGAGTGACCGTGGCGTCGCGCGCGGGCGGGCTGCGGGCCGCGACCCAGACGCTCGCCGGCGCGGCGGCGATGATCACCGTCGTGACCGTGGCGAGCCGGCTGGTGGGGTTCGCCCGGTCGTTGGTGCAGTCGAACGCCGTGGGGACCGAGGGCGTCGGAGCCGCCTACCAGGCGGCCAACCTCCTGCCGAACGTGCTGTTCGAGGTGGCGGCCGGGGGCGCGCTCGCCGGTTCCGTCGTGCCCTTGCTCGCCGGCCCGATCGTCCGCCGTGCCCAGGGGGAGACGTCTCGGATCGCGTCGGCGCTCCTCGGCTGGACGCTCCTCGTCCTCGTCCCGCTCGGGGCGCTGCTCGCGATCCTCGCGCGCCCGATCGCGCTCCTGCTGTGGCGCGAGCACCCCGAGCTCGTGGACGTCACCGCGACGTTCGTGCGGGTGTTCGCGCTCCAGGTGCCGTTGTACGGGATCGCGGTGGTCCTGGGCGGCGTGCTCCAGGCGCACAAGCGGTTCTTCTGGCAGGCCTTCTCGCCGCTGCTGTCGAGCCTGGCGGTGATCGTCGTCTTCCTGGTGTTCAAGGGGCTCGCCGACGGGGACCAGGCGGACGTCGCGGCACTGTCGAGCGAGGCCATCGCCTGGCTGGGCTGGGGGACCACCGCGGGGGTGGCGGTCCTCGCGCTGCCGCTCGTCTCCCCGGTGCTGCGCACGGGCGTCCGGCTCCGTCCGACCCTGCGGTTCCCGGGAGGCGAAGGCAGGCGTGCGCGCAACCTGGCCTTCGCCGGCGTCGGGGCGCTCGTCGCCCAGCAGCTGTCCGTGCTCGCGATGCTGGGCGCGTCGTCGCGCTTCGGCCCCGAGTCGACGTTCGCGACCTACTGGTTCGCCCAGCAGGTCTACCTGCTGCCGTATGCCGTGCTCGCGTTCCCCCTCGCCACCAGCACGTTCCCGCGGCTGGCCGAGCACGTGGCCCACGGGCGCCAGGAGGCGTTCCGGCGGCTGCTCGCCATGACGACGCGCACGCTCCTGGTGGTCACGGGCGTCGGCGTGGCGGCGCTCGTGGCGGCGTCCGCGGCGGTCGAGGTCGTGTTCGCGGGGTTCGCGACCGGCTCGGTCGAGGGGCTGGGGGCAGCCGTCGCGTGGATGGCCCCGGGGATCGTCGGCTTCTCGCTGATCCTGCACCTCTCGCGGGCGCTCTACACGATCGACCGGCAGCGCGCCGCCGTGACGGTGACGGTGGCCGGGTGGGTCGTCGTGGCGGGCGCCGCGTTCGCGCTCCCGGCCGCGACCGGCGTGCGCGACCAGGCGGGCGTGCTCGCCCAGCTCGGTCTGGCGACGTCGCTGGGCATGACCGTGGCCGGGATCGGGCTGCTCGCCGCGGTCGGCAGGTACGCCGGGCGCGACGCGTTGCGCGGCGTCCCGCGCACCCTGGCGGTGCTGGTCGTGGCGACCGCGCTCGGCGCGTGGCTCGGGTCGCTGGTCTCCGGCGCGCTGCTCCCGGACGGGGCCGCGATCCTCCCGGCGCTCGGCGTCGGGATCCTCGCGGCACTGGCGGCCGGGGCGGTGGTCGTGGGCGGCTTCCTGGTGACGGACCGGTCAGCGGTGACGGGGATCGTGCGCCGCCGTGCGACGCCGTCGGACGACCCGGTCGACCACACCACGGAGTGAGCGCCCCGGTCGACCCGTGGTGTGACCGGCCGGTGTGATCGGGCGGCGTGACCGGGCGGGGTGACCGTGCCGCACGAGCCGGAGTGACCAGACGCACCGCGCGGCCCGCGTGCCGCCGTCCGACCCGCTGTTAGGATGGAGTTCCGTGGCCGACACCGCGAACCGACACCAGCCCCGCTCCTCCAGCCGTACGGGTGCCACGCACCAGACGCGGCACATCTTCGTGACGGGCGGTGTGGCTTCCTCGCTCGGCAAGGGACTCACCGCTTCCTCGCTGGGGCGCCTGCTGCGCTCGCGAGGCCTCCGGGTCACCATGCAGAAGCTCGACCCGTACCTCAACGTGGACCCGGGCACGATGAACCCGTTCCAGCACGGTGAGGTCTTCGTGACCGAGGACGGCGCCGAGACCGACCTCGACATCGGCCACTACGAGCGGTTCCTCGACGTCGAGCTGCCCGCGTCGTCGAACGTCACGACCGGCCAGGTCTACTCCCGCGTGATCGCGAAGGAGCGCCGCGGCGAGTACCTCGGCGACACCGTGCAGGTCATCCCGCACATCACCGACGAGATCAAGTCGCGCATGCGCGACCAGGCGGGCCCCGACGTCGACGTGATCATCACGGAGATCGGCGGCACCGTCGGCGACATCGAGTCCCAGCCGTTCCTCGAGGCCGCCCGCCAGGTGCGCCACGAGCTCGGCCGCGACGACTGCTTCTTCCTGCACGTCTCGCTGGTGCCGTACATCGGCCCCTCCGGCGAGCTCAAGACCAAGCCCACGCAGCACTCGGTGGCCGCGCTGCGCTCCATCGGCATCCAGCCCGACGCGATCGTGCTGCGCTCCGACCGGATCGTGCCGGAGCCGATCAAGCGCAAGATCGCGCTCATGTGCGACGTCGACAACGAGGCCGTCGTGAACGCCGCGGACGCGCCGAGCATCTACGACATCCCGCGCGTCCTGCACGCCGAGGGCCTCGACGCCTACGTGGTGCGCCGCCTCGACCTCCCGTTCCACGACGTGGAGTGGGACGGCTGGAACCGCCTGCTGGAGCGCGTGCACGAGCCGGAGCACAACGTCGAGATCGCCCTCGTCGGCAAGTACATCGACCTGCCCGACGCGTACCTGTCGGTGATCGAGGCGCTGCGGGCCGGCGGCTTCGACAGCGACACCAAGGTGGCGATCCGGTGGGTCGCGGCCGACGACTGCCGCACCCCCGAGGGCGCGCAGGACTCCCTGGGCGGCGTCGACGGCGTGCTCGTGCCCGGCGGGTTCGGCGTGCGCGGCATCGACGGCAAGGTCGGCGCCCTGCGCTGGGCCCGCGAGAACCTGGTGCCGACGCTCGGCATCTGCCTCGGCCTGCAGTCGATGGTCATCGAGTACGCACGCAACGTGCTCGGCCTGGAGGACGCGTCGTCCACCGAGTTCGACCCGGACAGCACGCACCCGGTGATCGCCACGATGGCGGAGCAGCTCGCGATCGTGGGCGGGGACGGCGACCTGGGCGGCACGATGCGGCTCGGGGCGTACGACGCGCACCTGGGCGCTGGCTCGGTCGTCGCGAAGGCGTACGGCAGCGAGCGCGTCTCCGAGCGTCACCGCCACCGGTACGAGGTCAACAACTCCTACCGGAAGCAGCTCGAGGAGGCCGGCCTGGTGTTCTCCGGCACGTCGCCCGACGCGAAGCTCGTCGAGTTCGTCGAGCTGTCCGCCGACGTGCACCCGTACTACGTGAGCACGCAGGCGCACCCGGAGTTCAAGTCGCGCCCCACACGCTCGCACCCGCTGTTCAAGGGCCTGGTGGCGGCCGCTCTCGAGCGCCAGGGCAACCAGGCGTGACCGGCGCCCCCGGCACCCCGGGCGACGCCGCGCTCCTCGCGGACGAGATCGCACCCCGCCCCGTCCTGCGGCACGACGTGCTGCAGCGCGGGCGGATCATCGCCCTCGTGCAGGACGAGGTCGACCTCGGAGACGCCGGGGTGGTCACCCGCGAGTACGTGGAGCACCCCGGCGCCGTCGCGATCGTGGCGCTGGACGACCAGGACCGGATCCTGCTGGAACGGCAGTACCGGCACCCCGTCCGGTCGTACATGTGGGAGGTGCCCGCCGGGCTCCTGGACGTCGACGGCGAGCCCGCCGTCGGCGCGGCCGCGCGCGAGCTCGCCGAGGAGGCGGACGTGACGGCCGAGCGGTGGGCCGTGCTCGCCGACTACGCCACGACCCCGGGCAGCAGCGACGAGGCGGTGCGGATCTTCCTCGCCCGCGGCATCGCGCCGGTGGCCGAGGCCGACCGGCACGAACGCACCGGCGAGGAGGCGGGCATGGAGCTGCGCTGGGTGCCGCTCGACGAGGCCGTCGCCCGGGTTCTGGACGGCAGCCTGCACAACCCGTCCACCGTGGTCGGGATCCTCGCGGCGGCGACCAGCCGCGCGGGAGGGTGGGCGTCGCTGCGCCCGACCGACGCGCCCTGGCCCGCCCGGCCGGGCGCCTGAGCGGCCGGTAGGCTCCACAGGCGTGCGTGACGCCTCCCTCCCCGAGCCCGGTTCCGTCGCCCTGCCGGTGATTGCGGGCGCGCCCGCGGTGCGGGTGCTGGGCCAGGTCCGGGTCGCCGGGCCGGGTGGCGAGGGCCGCGCACCCCGCGGGGCGCGCGCGTCCGCGCTGGTCGTGCTGCTCGCCCTCGCGGGCCCTCGCGGGATGTCGTCGGCGGCCCTGGTCGACCAGCTGTGGCAGGAGTCCCTGCCCGCCGACCCACGCGCTGCCCTGCAGAACCTCGTCTCCCGGCTGCGGGCCGTCGCCGGCCGCGCCGTCGTGCGCGCGACCGAGACGGGATACGCCCTCGGCGTCCCCTCCGACCTGGACCAGGTGCGCGAGGACCTCGCCGCGGCCCGGCGCGAGCTCGTCGCCGGGGACCCCCAGGGCGCCGCGAGCACGGCGGAACGTGCCCTGGCGCTGTGGACGGGCACGCCCGGCGCCGACCTGGAGGGCGGGGAGTTCGGGGCGGTCGCCGCCGAGCTCGCGACGTCTTCCCGGCGCTGGCGCGACGCGCTGCGCGTCGTGCGCCGTGACGCGGCCGAGGCCGCGGGGGAGCACGCCGTCGTCGCGGACCTCGCGGGCGGGGACGTCGCGGCCGACCCCACGGACGAGGACGCCGCCCGTGCCCTCATGGGCGCGCTCGGCGGGCTGGGCCGCCCGGCGGAGGCGTTGCGCGTGTTCACCCGCCTGCGGTCGGTCCTGGTGCGCGAGCTCGGCAGCGAGCCCGGGCCCGAGACCGTCGCCCTGTACGAGACCCTCGCCGACGAGGTGGGTCGTCGGGGCAGCGAGGAGCCGCCGGCCGCTGCCTCCCCGCCGGCCCCGGCGTCCCGCCCCGGCGGGTCGACGGCGGTCGCCCCGACGGCGCGTGGCCTGCGCACGTACCCGACACCGCTCGTCGGTCGGGAGCAGGACGTCGTGGCCGTCCTGGACGCCCTGTCCGGCTCTCGCCTCGTCACCGTCCTCGGCCCCGGGGGCCTGGGCAAGACACGGCTCGCGCAGGAGGTGGCGCGACGGTCGCTGGCGCGGACCCCGGTCGTCGTGGTGGTCGAGCTCGTGGGCGTGCGGACCGACGGTGACGTCGTCCTGGCGCTCGCGGACGCCCTCGGCGTGTCGCCGGGTGCGGCGACCGTCCGCCTCGCCGACCGCCTCCAGGCCGGCGACCTGACCACCCAGGTGACCGCCCGCCTGCGCGACGCCGACGCGCTCGTCGTCCTGGACAACTGCGAGCACGTCGTCGAGGGCGCCGCACGCTGGGCCGCCACCCTGCTCGAGGTGTCACCGGGGCTGCGCGTGCTCGCCACCAGCCGGACCCCGCTGCTGCTCGAGCAGGAGGTCACCTACGCCCCGGCGCCGCTCACCTCCGACCCGGACGGCACGGACGACGGCCCCGCCGTCCGCCTCTTCGTCGAGCGGGCACGTGCCGTGCGCCCTGACGCGCTGCTCGACCGCGCGGCGGTGGCCCACCTGTGCGAGCGGCTCGACGGCCTGCCCCTGGCGATCGAGCTGGCGGCGGCACGGGTGCGCACCCTGAGCGTCGCGGAGGTGGATGCCCGGCTCGACGAGCGGTTCGCCCTGCTGCGCGTGCGCGACCGCTCCGTGCCCGACCGGCACCGCACGCTCGAAGCGGTGCTCGACTGGAGCTGGAACCTGCTGACGGCCGGCCAGCAAGCCCTGTGGCGGCGGGCCGCGGTGCTCCCCGACGGGTTCTCCGCCGAGGCGGCGCGGGCGCTCGTGCCTGACGCGCCCGGGTGGCAGGTCGACGACGACGTCGACGCCCTCGTGCTGCAGTCCCTGGTGCGGGTGGAGGAGGCCGACGGGGCGAGCCGGTACCGCATGGTCGAGACCGTGCGGGAGTTCGGGCTGCTGCGCCTGTCCGCGGCCCGGGAGGAGCAGGCGACGGAGGAGGCCGTGTTCGCCTGGGCGACGACCGTCGCGCGGCGTTGCGCCTCCCGCGTCCTGTCCCCGGACCAGCGCGCGGCCGTGGCCGAGCTCGGGCGCGAGCAGGAGAACCTCCTGGGCGCCGTCCGCCGGGCGATCGACCGCGGTCGGCCGGACGTCGCGGTGCACGGGTTCGTCGCGCTGCTCGGTGCCTGGGCGTCCCGAGGGGCCGAGGAGCGGGTCGTCGCCCTCGCCCCCGTGGTGCTGGACGCGCTGCGGGGCTGGGACGTGCCGGAGGAGCATGCCGACGCGACCGCCATCGCGCTCGAGGTGATCGCCGGCGCGTCCGTCTTCGGGGAGCCCGGGCAGGCGGCGCGAGCGCTCGGCCGGCTGCGGCGGCTGCTGCGCACCCGGCACTCGGTCGGGTCACGCACGCGCGACCTGGCCCAGGTGGTCCTGGCGCGCTCTCCGGAGGACCTTGCCGCCGTGCTCACGCGCCTGCAGGCCTCCGACGACGGGTACACCTCCCTCATCGCGCTGATGTTCGAGGCGCAGCAGCGCGAGAACGACGGCGAGATCGCCCGCGCGGTGGTGCTCGCCTCGCGGTCCTACGAGGTGGCCTCGGCGCTCGAGGACGGTGCCGCCGTCGCGATGACCGCGATCGTGGTGGCGTCCTTCCACGCTGAGCGAGGGGAGGCCGTCGACGCCGCGCGGTGGGCCGCCGTCGCGCGGGAGGGCCTCACCTCGATCGGTGCCGGCGAGATGGAGCGGCAGGTGCGGTGGGTCGAGCTCACCTCCGCCCTGTGCCTGGGCGACGTCGCGACCGCCGACGCGACCGTGGGAGACATGGCGGCGGCGCTCGACGACCCGAGGGCCTCCCGGGAGGCGGAGTCCGTCGCCGTGCTGGAGCTCGGTCGCGGGGAGATCGCGTGGCTGCGGGGGGACCGGACGTCGGCCCTCGAGCACCTGTCGCGGGCGGTCGGCTCCTTCGGCCCCGGGCGTCCGCGGGCGGACGGCGCACCGTGGTTCCTCATGACGGCGTCGGCCACGCTGGTCCGGCAGGTCCAGGCGGTCGGCTCCGGCGACGACGAGCTGGCACGCCGCGTCGTCGAGGCCGGCCGCGGCTTTCGCGGCGCGGGGCGCGGCTTCGTCGACCGCCCGGTGCTGGCGACGTCAGCGGTGGGCATCGCGTACGGAGCCTGCGTGCGCGGCCTGCAGGGCGGTGCCGACGCGGACGGGCGGCGTGCCGCCGACGGAGCCGAGCTGCTCGCGCTCGCGGGGCGGCTCGGCGCGCGGCAGGACCTGCCCTCCCTGCACCTGACCGTGCTGCGGGACGCGATCGTGACTGACCACGGCGGGGCCACGGTGGTGGCCCAGGCGGAGCATCGCGTCGCCGCGCTGCGTGACGGCGAGCTGGTGGGACGGGCGGACGAGCTCCTGGGCCGCCTCACGGGAGAGACGGCCCAGGAGCTCGAGGGCGACGCGGGTCAGGCCTTCTTCATGTAGCTCCGCACCGCGAGCGGGGCGAAGACGGCGACGACCACGGCGCAGCTCAGGAGGGCGATGCCCACCTGGCCCGTGACGCTGCCCGTGCTTGCGAGGTCGCGCACGGCGCTCACCAGGTGCGACACCGGGTTGACGTTGACGAAGCCCTGCAGCCAGCCGGGCATCGTGTCCACGGGGACGAACGCGTTCGACAGGAACGTCAGCGGGAACAGCACCAGGAACGAGATGCCCTGCACCGAGGACGCGGACCGACCGATGACGCCGAAGAAGGCGAAGATCCAGCTCAGCGACCAGGCGCACACGATGACCAGCACGCCCGCGAGCAGGACGCCGCCGACGCCGCCGCCAGGTCGCCAGCCCATGACCAGGCCCATGGTGATCGTCAGCGTCGTGGCGATGAGGTAGCGGACCAGGTCGGCGACCAGGGCGCCGGCAAGTGGCGCGATGCGGGCGATGGGCAGCGACCGGAACCGGTCGAACACGCCCTTGTCCATGTCCTCGCGCAGCTGGGTGCCGGTCACGGCGGAGGCCGTGATGACGGTCTGGACGAGGATGCCGGGGATGATGACCGGCAGGTAGGCCGCGATGCTGCCCGAGATCGCCCCGCCGAAGATGTATGTGAACATCAGCGTGAAGATGATCGGCTGCACGGTGACGTCGATGAGCTGCTCGGGCGTGCGCCGGATCTTGATCAGGCCGCGGCGTGCCATGGCGAGCGAGTCGGACACGGCCTGCCCGAGCGTGACGCGGTTGCGCAGCGAACGGTCGGCGCCGGGGACGATGCGTCCACCGGACGCCGCGGGCGTCGTGGGCGCGGTGGTGAGCGTGGTCATGCGGAGATCTCCTCGGGCTCGGAGGCGGCGGCGTCAGCCGCGCCGTGGCCGGTCAGGGTCAGGAACACCTCGTCGAGGGTCGGCTTGTCCATCGACAGCGAGTCGAGCTCGACACCGGCGTCGCGCAAACGGACCAGCAGGTCCGTCACGAGGCTCGGGTCGGCGACGGGCACGGTGAGGCGGCGAGCCTCGGGGGAGGGCGTGGCGGCGACGCCCAGGACTTCCCGCACGGCCTGGAGCGCGACGGGGGCGTCGTCCGGCCGCACCAGGGCGAGCTGCAGCGACTGCTCGCCGACGGAGGACTTGAGCTCGTCGCCGGTGCCCTCCGCGACGACCTGTCCCCGGTCGATGACCGCGATGCGGTCCGCGAGCTGGTCGGCCTCGTCGAGGTACTGGGTGGTGAGCAGGACGGTCGAGCCGGTCGCGACGAGGCGACGGATCGTCTCCCACATCTGCGCGCGGGTGCGCGGGTCGAGGCCCGTGGTGGGCTCGTCCAGGAACAGCAGCGGCGGCTGCGCGATGAGGCTGGCCGCGAGGTCGAGGCGCCGGCGCATGCCACCCGAGAAGTTCTTCAGCGGGCGTGCGGCAGCGTCGGTGAGGCTGAACTCCTCGAGCAGGTCGCGGGTGCGCCGCGTCGCGGAGGCGCCCTTGAGTCCGTTGAGGCGGCAGAAGAGCAGGAGGTTCTCGGTGGCGCTGAGCGTCTCGTCGACCGACGCGTACTGCCCGGTCACGCCGATGAGCTGCCGCACGACGAACGGCTCGCGGGCCACGTCGTGCCCGAAGACGGACGCCCGCCCTGCGTCGGGGCGCAGCAGGGTCGCGAGCATGCGGATCGTGGTGGTCTTCCCGGCCCCGTTCGGGCCGAGGACCCCGTAGACCGTGCCGGTGGCGACCCGGAGGTCGACCCCGTCCACGGCGCGGTTGTCGCCGAAGATCTTGACGAGGCCCTCGGCCTCGATCGCGGTGGTGGTCATGGGACCACCGTGCCGGGCGGCGCTCGCAGCCCCCTGTCACGGCGCTGTCACGCCCTCGCCCGGCACCGTCAGCAGGTCAGGGCGCGTCCCAGGGGACGGCGGCGACGGCGGTGCGGAGCTCGTCGACGCGGGCGGTGGCGTCGGGCAGCGAGGTCGCGTCCACCGACGCGACGGGCACGATTCCGACGGAGTTGACGAGGAACGCCCCGGCGAAGCTCGCGACGTCGTCGACGTGCACGGGCCGGGCGCTGGTCGACGCGCTCGCCTCGACCAGCGCGAGCCCCGTGCCGCGCAGGTGCGGCGCCGTGGGCCAGACGACACCGCCGTCGGCCTCGAGGAAGCCGACGTTGGCGATGCTGGACTCGGCGACGGCGCCGTCGGGTCCGGTCAGGAGCGCGTCGTCGTAGCCCTCGCGCACGGCCTGCCGTGCCCACTGCGCCTGCGCGAAGCCGCCGAGGTGCTTGAGGTGGGCGAACGGGCGCAGGTAGGGGACGGTGCGCAGGCGCTGCGGCGCCGTCGGGGGGAGGCGGGGGTCGGCGACCTGGACGGCCACGTGCTCCGGGTCGCGCAGCACCACCCGCACGGACGCGTCGGCACGGCCGTCGAGGGCGTGCCGAACGAGCCCCCGGACGCGGTCGGTGTCGAGCGTCGCGCCGAAGATCTCGAGGTGCGCGGTGCGGAGCCGGCGCAGGTGGTGCTCCAGGCCCTGCACGCCACCGCCGCGCACCTGCATGGCGGTGAAGTGGCCGTCGGTGGACGCGACCTGCGGGGCCGTCGCGGGACGGCCGTCGACCTCGATGCGCACGTCAGCACCGTAGCGCGGCCTCGGCGGCTGCGGTGCGGAGACCCGTCAGGCCCGGGAGCGCAGCCGGAGGACGGCGTTCGCGGTCGCCCACGTGAGGCAGCCCGCGCCCACCAGGTGGAAGCCGACGAGCACCTCGGGAAGTCCCGTGAAGTACTGCACGTACCCGATGAGGCCCTGCGCCAGGGTGACGCCCGCCAGCAGCCACGCGGCCGTGCGGGCGGCGGCGACCCGGGGGCTGGCCGGGGTGCGGTGCAGCAGCACGAGCAGCAGCACGAGCGTGATCGTGAACAGCCAGACGGTGCCCGAGTGCGCCCTGGTGATCTCGAGCGGGTCGAGGGCGAGGCGGTAGCCGACGGAGGTGTCGCCCGAGTGCGGGCCGGAGCCGGTGACGAGCACGCCCAGGGTGACGATCGGGACGAGCAGCACCCCGAGGACGGTGCCCGTCACGGAGACGGCCCGTCCGGCCACCGGCTCGGGGCGGCCGTCGCCCTCGCCGTGGCGGTGCAGCAGGTAGGCGCTGAACCACACGAGCGCGGCGGAGACCCCGAAGTGCAGGGACACCCAGCCGGGGCTGAGGTGCAGCAGCACCACGACGCCGCCGATGACGGCCTGGGCGACCACGCCGGCCAGGGGGACGATGCCGAGCAGCCGGTACGAGCGCGACCGCGACCGGTCCGTCCACACCAGGAGCAGGAGCGCGAGGCCCACCACCGCCAGGACGAAGGCGACCGTCCGGTTCCCGAACTCGACGTACGGGTGGATGGAGGACGCCTGGTGGAACGCGGGCGTGAAGTGGCCCGGCTCGCACAGCGGCCACGTGGAGCACCCGAGCCCCGAGTCGGTCAGACGGACGGCGCCGCCGGTGCCGATGATGAGGATCTGCCCGATGACGTTCGCCAGCAGGACGCCGCGGGTCCAGGAGCGGAACCGGGCGAGGCGGTCGGGCGTTCCGGCGGGGCCGGTGCCCGCCTCGGGGGCGGGGCGCACGGCAGGGCTCGACGAGGTCACGAGTCCACGGTATCGCCACGATCCGGGCGACCGGGCGCCTCGACGGGCGCCCGGCGGTGTGACCTTGGCCCGGTCGCACCGCCCGTGCGTCACTGCCAGCGGAAGAAGCGCGCCGCGGCCCATGCGAGCACGGCCGTCCAGGCCGCGAGCACCACGAGGGCCAGCGCCGGGACGCCCGTGCCGAGCAGGGCGCCGCGCATGGCCTCCCCGAGCGCGCCCGACGGGAGATAGGTCGCGAGGTGGGCGACCGGTCCGGGCAGCTGCTCGGGCGGGACGAGCAGCCCGCCGCCCACGACGAGGAGCACCAGCACCAGGTTGGCGAGCGCGAGCACGCCCTCGGCGCGCAGCGTGCCCGCGAGCAGCAGCGCGAGCGCCGTGAAGCAGGCGGTGCCGAGCAGCCCGATGCCGACGGCCGGCAGGATCCCTCCCGCGGCCGGCTGCCAGCCCAGCGCGAGCGCGACGGCGCCGACGACCACCACCTGCACGACCTCGACGGCCAGCACGCCCAGCAGCTTGCCCGCGAGGAGCCCGCCCCGGCCGAGGGGGGTGGTGGCCAGCAGGCGCAGCACACCGTTGCGCCGGTCGAAGGCGGTGGCGATCGCCTGGGACGTGAAGGCGGTCGACACGCAGGCGAGGGCGAGGACGCCCGGGGTGACGAAGTCGACCCGCGCCAGCCCGCCGGTGTCGATGTCGATGACGCTGGTGCGCGTCAGGCCGAGGAGCACCATGACCGGCAGCACGATCGTCACGAGCAGCTGCTCGCCGTTGCGCAGCACGGCCATGGTCTCGAACCCCGTCTGCGCGAGCACCCGGCGCCAGGCCGGGGCGGCACCGTGCGCCGTCGTGCTCGTCGAGGTGGTGGTGGTCATCGCAGGTGCCGTCCCGTCAGGTCGAGGAAGACGTCCTCCAGCGTGCGCCGGCCCACCGTGAGACGGCTCGCGAGGACGTCGTGGTCGGCGAGCCAGGCGGTCAGCCTGGCCAGGGCCCGAGGTCCGGCAGGGCCCTGGACGACGTACGAGCCCGGCTGGGGCTCGGTCACGGTCCACGTGCCGGCCGTGCCGGTGGCGGCTCCGAGCGCGCCGGCGACGGCAGCCACGTCCAGGCCGGGGGCGGCGTCGAACCGCAGCGTCCGGTCGTCCTGCGCGTCGGGGGAGAGGAGCTCCGGAACGGTGCCGCTCGCGATGACGCGCCCGTGGTCGACGACGTGGACGCGGTCGGCGAGGTCCTCGGCCTCGTCCATGAGGTGCGTCGTGAGGACCACGGCCGTGCCCTCGTCCCGCAGCTCCCGCACGAGGTCCCACACGGCGTGCCGGCTCTGCGGGTCCATGCCGGCGCTGGGCTCGTCGAGGAACACGACCTCCGGGCGGCCGACGACGGCGGCGGCGAGCGACAGCCGCTGGCGCTGCCCGCCGGACAGGCGCCGCACGGTGGTGCGGGCGAAGGAGCCGATGCCCAGCCGCTCGCCGAGCTCGCCGACGTCGCGCGGCGCGGCGTACATGGCGGCGACGTGCCGCAGCACCTCGCCCGCGCGGGCGCCGGTGGGCAGGCCGCCGTCCTGCAGCATCACCCCCACGCGCGGACGCAGGGCGCGCGCGTCGGCCACCGGGTCGAGGCCGAGGACGCGCACGGCGCCGCCGTCCGGGGTGCGCAGCCCCTCGCAGCACTCCACGGTGGTGGTCTTGCCCGCGCCGTTGGGCCCGAGCACGGCGGTCACCGCTCCGGCGTCGGCCACGAGGTCGAGCCCTGCGACCACGTCCTTGCCGCCGTAGCGTTTGACGAGGCCCTGGACGTGGACGGCGGCTCCGGCGCCGGCGGCGCGAGGGTCCTCGGGGGGCACTGCGGGCGACGGGGCGTCGTCCGCGCCCGATGGCGCGATCGAGGTGGGCACCGGAAGATTCTACGGAGTCGCCCGGCCAGGGCGACGAGCGTGAGGCGCGACCCGAGGAGCGGCACGACCATGACCTTCTACACGTTCACCCCGCCGCAGGACGTCGCCGCCCTGGCCCGGCGCCTGTGGTACTGGCCGATCATCCGCGGCGTGCTCGCCCTGCTGTTCGGGCTGCTGGCGATCTTCCTGCCGGACAAGACCCCGACCGTGCTGGTGCAGATCTTCGGGGTGTTCGTGCTGGTCGACGGCGTGGTGAGCCTCATCGACGGGCTGCGGCGGCGAGGGACCTCCGCGGGCTCCGTGAACACCGGCATCGGCATCGTGGCGCTCGTCTTCGGCGCGCTCCTGCTTCTCCTGCCGAAGGTGTTCCTGGGTGTCGTGCTCATCCTGGTGGCCATCTGGGCGCTGATCTTCGGGCTGCTCCAGCTGTTCGTCGTGCCGGCGATGCGCCGCCGGGGTGGCGCCTCGTGGGTCTGGAACCTCCTCGCGGGCCTCCTGCTCGTCGCCCTCGCGGTGGTGTGCTTCGTCAACCCGGCCAACGCCATCGTGGGGCTGTCCATCGTGATCGGCGCGTTCGCCGTGATCATCGGGGCCGTGATGATCGCGCTGGGGATCAAGCTGCGCCAGCTCGGTCGCCAGCCCGGCCAGCCGGGCGCCGGGGGGCGGCCTGGCGAGGTCATCGAGGGCCGCATCGTCAGCGACGAGTGACGTTCGCGACACCCGACCCCTGAGGGGCCGCAGTGAGGCATGCCTTGCTTGACATCCTGGATTACGCAACAAGGATGTTACCTATATCGACGTCGTGCCGAGGGTGAGTCGTGCCCCCGGTGATCACGAGCCGAACGGGGGTGAGCGCATGCCGACGAGCACGACCGACCGCAGGCCCGCGCGCGTCGAGCCCCGCGTCCTCGACCCCCGCGTCCTCGACGGCGCCCCCGACGTCGACGGCACCACGCGCCGACGCGTGCTGGAGCTCGTCGCCGGCGAGGGGCCCGTGAGCGCGGCCGAGCTGGCCGACCGTCTCGGCCTCACCTCGGCCGCCGTCCGCCGCCACCTGGCCTGCCTCGAGGAGGACGGCACGATCGCCGTGCACGACGGCGGCCCGTCCTCCGGCCGTCGCGGACGACCTGCCCGCCGGTACGTCGTGAGCGCCCGCGGGCAGTCCGACCTCGCGGGCGGCTACTCCGAGCTCGCGGCCCAGGTCATGCGCCACCTGCGCGAGACGGGCGGCACGGAGGCCGTCGCGCGGTTCGCGGCCGAGCGGTACGACGCGGTCGTCGCCCGGTACGCCCCGCGGCTGACGGCCGAGGACCCCGAGGGGCGCGCGGCCCAGCTCGCCGACCTGCTCTCGGCCGACGGCTACGCCGCGTCGGTGCGCCCGGTGACCGGCCCGCTGCTCCCGACCGTCCAGCTGTGCCAGGGGCACTGCCCCGTGCAGCACGTGGCCGAGGAGTTCGGCGAGCTGTGCGAGGCGGAGGCCCGCGCCTTCTCCGAGCTGCTCGGCACGCACGTCCAGCGCCTCGCCACCATCGCGGGCGGCGCGCACGCCTGCGTCACGAACGTCCCGACCGTCTCCACGCAGGTCTCCCCCCAGAACCTCCCCACCCCGGCCCACCGCACCCGCGGCATGCAGGAAGGAACACGATGAGCGCTCCCACCCAGGACGCCGCCCAGGCGGCACCGGAGGGCACCGACAAGAGGACCGACGACGAGATCATCGCCTCGATCGGTGCGTACGAGTACGGCTGGCGCGACAGCGACGCCGCGGGCGAGGCTGCCCAGCGCGGCCTCAACGAGGGCGTCGTCAAGAACATCTCGGCGCTCAAGAAGGAGCCCGAGTGGATGCTCAAGGCTCGCCTCAAGGCGCTGCGCCTGTTCGACAAGAAGCCCATGCCGAACTGGGGCGCCGACCTCAGCGGCATCGACTTCGACCGGATCAAGTACTTCGTGCGCTCCACGGAGAAGCAGGCCGCCTCGTGGGAGGACCTGCCCGAGGACATCCGCGCGACCTACGACAAGCTGGGCATCCCCGAGGCGGAGAAGCAGCGCCTCGTCGCCGGCGTCGCCGCCCAGTACGAGTCCGAGGTGGTCTACCACCAGATCCGCGAGGACCTCGAGGCCCAGGGCGTCATCTTCGTGGACACGGACACGGGTCTGCGCGAGTACCCGGAGCTGTTCCAGGAGTACTTCGGCACCGTCATCCCCGCGGGTGACAACAAGTTCGCCGCGCTGAACTCGGCCGTCTGGTCGGGCGGCTCGTTCGTCTACGTGCCGCCGGGCGTGCACGTGGAGATCCCGCTGCAGGCCTACTTCCGCATCAACACGGAGAACATGGGCCAGTTCGAGCGGACGCTGATCATCGCGGACGAGGGCTCCTACGTGCACTACGTCGAGGGCTGCACCGCGCCGATCTACTCGAGCGACTCGCTGCACTCGGCCGTCGTCGAGATCGTCGTCAAGAAGAACGCCCGCGTGCGCTACACGACCATCCAGAACTGGTCGAACAACGTGTACAACCTGGTGACCAAGCGCGCCACGGCCGCCGAGGGCGCCACCATGGAGTGGGTCGACGGCAACATCGGCTCCAAGGTGACGATGAAGTACCCGGCGATCTACCTGCTGGGCGAGCACGCCCGCGGCGAGACCCTGTCCATCGCCTTCGCGGGCGAGGGCCAGCACCAGGACGCCGGCTGCAAGATGGTGCACGCCGCGCCCCGCACGTCGTCGTCGATCGTGTCGAAGTCCGTCGCGCGTGGTGGCGGCCGCACGTCCTACCGCGGTCTGGTGCAGGTGCTCGAGGGCGCCAAGCACTCCGCGTCGACCGTGCTGTGCGACGCGCTGCTCGTCGACCAGATCTCCCGGTCCGACACCTACCCGTACGTCGACGTCCGCGAGGACGACGTGTCCATGGGGCACGAGGCGACGGTCTCGCGGGTGAGCGAGGACCAGCTGTTCTACCTCATGTCCCGGGGCATGGAGGAGACCGAGGCGATGGCCATGATCGTGCGCGGGTTCGTCGAGCCCATTGCGCGCGAGCTGCCCATGGAGTACGCGCTCGAGCTCAACCGCCTCATCGAGCTGCAGATGGAAGGGTCCGTCGGCTAAATGACTGCGCAGACCATGACTACCGATCACTCCCGCGCCGTGGCCGACGGTGCCCACTCCCACGGCGTCGTCCCGGCGGGCTCCCGTGCGGAGCGCCGGACCTCCTTCGACCTCGCCGACATCCCCGTGCCCACCGGGCGCGAGGAGGAGTGGCGGTTCTCGCCCGTCGCACGGCTCCAGCCGCTGTTCGACGCGGACCTCGGTGCCGGCGGCGTCCTGACGACCGTCGTCGAGGCCCCCGAGGCCAAGGTCGAGATCGTCGGCAAGGACGACGCGCGCCTGGGCACGACGGGCAAGCCGGGCGACCGCACCGCGGTCACCGCTTGGAACGCCGCCGCCGAGGCGACGGTCGTCACGCTCCCGGCCGAGGCCGTCGCCACCGAGGTCACCTCGGTGCGCGTCGAGGGCGCGACGAAGGACGCGACGGCGCAGCACCTGCTGGTGCACGCCGAGCACCACGCCGAGGGTGTCGTCGTCATCGACCACCGCGGGGACGCGACGCTCAACCAGACGGTCGAGATCGTCGTGGACGAGGGTGCGCACCTCACCGTCGTCTCCGTGCAGGACTGGGCCGACGGCGCCGTGCACGCGTCGAGCCACCGCGCCCGCATCGGTCGTGACGCCAAGCTCAAGCACGTCGTCGTGACCTTCGGCGGCGACGTCGTGCGGATCACGCCGGACGCGACGTTCACGGGCGAGGGCGGCGAGGTCGAGATGGTCGGCCTGTACTTCGCCGACGCGGACCAGCACCAGGAGCACCGACTCTTCGTGGACCACGCCGTGCCGCGCTGCAAGTCGCGCGTCACCTACAAGGGCGCCCTGCAGGGCACCGGCGCGCACGTGGTGTGGGTCGGGGACGTGCTCATCCAGGCCGAGGCCGAGGGCACCGACACCTACGAGCTCAACCGCAACCTGGTCCTCACCGACGGCGCCCGCGCCGACTCGGTGCCGAACCTGGAGATCGAGACGGGCGAGATCGAGGGCGCGGGACACGCGTCGGCGACCGGCCGCTTCGACGACGAGCAGCTCTTCTACCTCATGGCTCGCGGCATCCCCGAGGTCGACGCGCGTCGCCTCGTGGTGCGCGGCTTCTTCGCCGAGCTGATCGACCAGATCGGCGTCGCGTCGGTCGAGGAGCGCCTGCTCGCGTCGATCGAGGCCGAGCTCGAGAAGTCGATGAGCGTCATCACCGGCGTCACGGCGCCCGCCACGGCGGAGTGACCGGGCGATGACCTCCCAGCTGGCCTGCATGGCCGACGACCTCGCCCCCGAGGAAGCCATGCTCGTGGAGCTCGACGGCGCGGACGGGGCCCCGGTCCCGGTCGCCGTCGTCCGCGACGCCGACGGCGGCTGGCACGCCCTGTCCGACATCTGCTCCCACGGACGGGTCTCCCTGTCCGACGGGGAGGTCGAGGGCTGCCTCGTCGAGTGCTGGCTGCACGGTTCGCAGTTCGACCTGCGCACCGGCAAGCCGGTGCAGCTGCCCGCCACGCAGCCGGTGCCGGTCTACCCGGTGTCCGTGGACGGCGACCGCATCCTCGTGGACGTCGACGAGCCGCTCGCCGCCGCGTCGTGACCGCCTCGGCAACCCCCCTTCTTCGCAACACAGACCTGGAGACACGAAGCATGCCCACCCTGGAGATCCGCGACCTGCACGTCAGCGTCGAGACCAAGGAAGGCGCCAAGCCGATCCTGCGCGGCGTCGACCTGACCATCAACTCGGGCGAGACGCACGCCATCATGGGCCCGAACGGCTCCGGCAAGTCGACCCTCGCGTCGGCCCTCGCCGGCCACCCGAAGTACACGGTGACCTCGGGCACCGTCACGCTCGACGGCGAGGACCTCCTCGCGATGACCGTCGACGAGCGCGCCCGCGCCGGCCTGTTCCTCGCCATGCAGTACCCGGTCGAGGTGCCCGGCGTGTCGGTGGCGAACTTCCTGCGCACCGCCAAGACGGCCATCGCCGGCGAGGCCCCCGCCCTGCGTACCTGGGGCAAGGAGGTCAAGGGTGCGATGGAGAACCTCCGCATCGACTCGACCTTCGCCGAGCGCTCCGTCAACGAGGGCTTCTCCGGCGGTGAGAAGAAGCGCCACGAGATCCTGCAGATGGAGCTCTTCAAGCCTCACTTCGCGATCCTCGACGAGACCGACTCCGGCCTCGACGTCGACGCGCTGCGCGTCGTGTCCGAGGGCGTGAACCGCGCCAAGGCGAACACCGACGTCGGTGTCCTGCTGATCACGCACTACACGCGCATCCTGCGCTACATCAAGCCCGACTTCGTGCACGTCTTCGTCGACGGCAAGATCGCCGAGGAGGGTGGCCCCGAGCTCGCCGAGCAGCTCGAGGAGAACGGCTACGACAAGTACGTCGGCACCGGCGCGACGATGGCCTGACCTCCTCGACGAGGAGTTCTCGCCAGGAGCCGTCATCAGGAGGAAGCCATGACCACCACCGACACCGTGCGACCGTCGCTCACCGCGGCGGAGCTCGCCGCCGTGCGCGCGGACTTCCCGCTGCTCGGACGCACGGTGCGGGGTGGTCGGCCGCTCGTCTACCTGGACTCGGCCGCCACGTCGCAGAAGCCGAACGTGGTGCTCGAGGCCGAGGTCGACTTCTACGAGCAGCGCAACGCGGCCGTGCACCGCGGCGCGCACCAGCTCGCGGAGGAGGCGACGGAGGCGTTCGAGGACGCCCGGGAGGCCGTGGCGGCCTTCGTCGGGGCGGACACCGACGAGATCGTCTGGACGCCGGGCGCGACGTCGGCGCTCAACCTCGTGGCCTACGCGTTCTCGAACGCGACGGCCGGGCGCGGGGGAGCGGCGGCCGAGCGCTTCCGGCTGGCGCCCGGGGACGAGATCGTCGTCACCGAGGCGGAGCACCACGCGAACCTCGTGCCGTGGCAGGAGCTGTGCGCCCGCACGGGGGCCGTGCTGCGGTGGTTCGGCGTCGACGAGCAGGGTCGTCTCGACCTGTCCGACCTCGACGGGCTGATCACGGACCGCACGCGGGTCGTCGCGTTCGGGCACGTGTCGAACGTGACCGGGGCCGTGGCCCCGGTCGCCGAGCTCGTCGAGGCCGCCCGGCGCGTGGGGGCGCTCACCGTGCTGGACGCGTGCCAGTCGGTGCCGCACCTGCCGGTCGACCTGCACGCCCTGGGCGTGGACCTCGCCGCGTTCAGTGCGCACAAGATGCTCGGCCCGACCGGTGTCGGCGCCCTGTACGGGCGGCGCGAGCTGCTCGAGGCGATGCCGCCCGTCACGACCGGCGGCTCCATGGTCGAGGTCGTCACCATGGCCGAGACCACCTACGCCCCGCCGCCGCAGCGGTTCGAGGCGGGGACGCAGATGGTGGCCCAGGCCGTCGGCATGGGTGTCGCGGCGCGCTGGCTCGACGAGCTCGGCATGGACCGGGTGGCCTGGCACGAGCAGGAGCTCGCCGCGGAGCTGGTGCGGATCGCGGAGATCCCGGGTGTGCGGATCGTCGGCCCGGCCGACACCCGCGACCGCCTGGCGGTCGTGTCGTTCGTGGTCGACGGGGTGCACGCGCACGACGTCGGGCAGGTGCTGGACGACCGCGGGATCGCCGTGCGGGTGGGGCACCACTGCGCGCAGCCCCTGCACCGGCGGTTCGGTGTGGCGGCGACCGCGCGCGCGTCCGCCTCCGTGTACACCACCACCGAGGAGATCGCGGCGTTCCGGGAAGCACTGGCGGGCGTGCGCGCGTTCTTCGGTGTGGACTGACAGCAGGCGGAGAGGACAGCAGTGAGCTCGCTCGAGCAGATGTACCAGCAGGTGATCCTGGACCACGCGAAGCGCCCGCACGGCCGGGGGCTCGTGGAGGCGCCGGTCGACCACCGGTCGGGGGAGTCGCACCAGGTGAACCCGACCTGCGGCGACGAGATCACGCTGCGCGTGGACGTCGACGGGTCGACGGTGGCGGGCGTGTCCTGGGAGGGTCAGGGCTGCTCCATCTCGCAGGCGTCCGCCTCCGTGATGACGGAGCTCGTCACGGGACAGGACCTCGCGGACGTCGCGCGGCTGGACGCCGTGTTCCACGACCTCATGGGATCGCGCGGCAAGGGGCTGGACGACGAGGACGCGCTCGACACCCTCGGGGACGCGAGCGCGTTCACGGGCGTCTCGCAGTACCCCGCCCGCATCAAGTGCGCGCTGCTCGGCTGGGCGGCGCTGAAGGACTCGCTGGCGCGCAGCGGCGCGCTGGCCGGATGACGTACCGGCCCGACCGGACACCGGAGGAGACGATGACCGAGAACACCACCGACACGGGCACCCCGCCCGTCGCGGCACCGACGCCCACCACGGCCGCGGACGTCGAGGAGGCCATGCGCGACGTCATCGACCCCGAGCTGGGCATCAACGTCGTCGACCTGGGTCTCGTCTACGGCATCCAGGTGGACCAGAACAACATGTCCACCATCGACATGACGCTCACGTCGGCGGCCTGCCCGCTCACGGACGTCATCGAGGACCAGGCGGGCACCGCGCTCGAGGGACTCGTCGACGGCTTCCGCATCAACTGGGTCTGGATGCCGCCGTGGGGCCCGGAGAAGATCACCGACGAGGGCCGCGAGCAGCTGCGGATGCTGGGCTTCAACGTCTGATCGAAAAGTCAGAGATATCGGATACACGAAGGTCTCGTCCCTCGGGGCGAGACCTTCGTGTCGTTGGGGCTCGACTGCGATGTCGTCGCCGCGACGACGACCCGTCGGCGCGTCAGTCCCGGGTGGCCTGACCATGCCGGAGGGCACCGAGCTCCCGGGAGGCCGTTGCTGCCGTCTCCAGTAGGAGGTCGCGCCAGCGTTCCAGGTCCGCGGCCGGGATGGACGGGCTCGGGAACACGAGCGTCATCACGAGGGGGAGCGCGTCCGTCGCGGTGAACACCGGGGCCGCGAAGCTCAGCTGACCAGCGATGACGCCGCCAGAGGTCGTGCCGTAGCCCGGTCGCGCACCGCCTGCGCGATGGCAGTCGCCTCCGACCGCGTGCGCCCGGCGAGGGACGCCTCCAGGGCGCGGGCGGTCATCGTCCGTGGCAGGTGGGCGAAGAACACCTGGCCCGAGGCGGAGTCGAGGAGCGGGAGCGAGGCGCCGACCCGCGCAGTGAGAGAGAGGGCGTGCGCGCCGTAGTCCCACCGCACGATCATCGGGCCGCTGTCCGTCCACACCGCGAGGTTGACCGAGTGCCCGGTGGCCTCACTGAGGGCCACCGAATGCTCGGAGGCGATCGCCACCTCGTTCGTGCGTCGGAGCGCTTCGCCGCCGAGCCGCCGGGTCGCGGGACCGAGGTCGTACTTGCCGGTCGAACGGGACTGGGTCGCGGACGTGCTGGAGGACATGCTGGAGGACATGCTGGAGGACATGCTGGAGGACATGCTGGAGGACATGCTGGCCACCGTTGATGCCTCACAGATCGAGATGGAGCTCCGAGGCAAGCTCGCCGGCTGAGGCGCTGTAGGAGCCCGGTGCGACGGAGGCTGCCCCGACTGGTGGCCCACGGCTTGGCCTCGGTGGCGGGTACTGGATTGCGATCCGCCGCAGTCGAGTCGTGCGGCGGGGACGAGAAGCGTGCGCTGGCGCAGCAGCTGGTGGCCCTGGCCAGGGCGGCGGGGGTCGATCTGGTCGGTCTGAACGGGTTCTTGACCGGGTTGACCAAGCAGCTCCTGGAGACCGCTGAACCTTCGCGATGGCGTATCCGCGCAGTCCCAGGGGTTGGCCTCTTCCGGTGACGAGGACGGGGCCGCGTCGGCGTTTGCGTGCTCCGTCCGAGGCCTGGGCGCCAACTCCGGTCCATGACGTCTGCACGGGGACCCACGACCGGCGCCACCGTCGCAGCGGGGAACGTCTACGCGCGAGGATCGATCGAGCGACGGCTGGGCTCTCAGTCCCGCCGGCGCAGTGCGTCCACCACGAGATCGAGCAGGCGTGCGATCTGCTCGACGTCGGATCTCGTCGCCGTGGCGACGAACAAGCCGTGGAGCAGCACGGTGACGTCGTCGGGTCGGATGTCCGAGCGGAGGGACCCGTCCGCGACCCCCGCCTCCAGCAGCGGGGCCACTGCCGTCGTGATCCGTTCGCGGGTGGCCTTCATGGGCGCCTGCGACTCCGAGGTCCCGGCGCGGAGCGTGTCGATCATGCCGCGCTTGGTCGCCGCGAACTGGGTGTATCTCGTGAGCCACTCGCGCAGTGCGGCGATCGGGGCGAGTGCGTCGAGCAGTGCGGCGGAGGAGGTGGTGAGGTCCTCCAGCTCGGCGGCGTAGACAGTCTCGACGAGTGCCTCACGTGTCGGGAAGTGCCGGTACAGCGTTCCCGCGCCAACGCCGGCGCGGGCCGCGACGGTGTCCATCGCGAAGCTGCCGCCGTGCGCAGCGAGCTCCTCACGCGCGACGGCGACGATCCTGGCGCGGTTGCGTCGTGCGTCGGCACGCATCGGTCGCGGCGCGCTCACGGTCACCGGTGCAGGAGTGGGCGAGGAGGGAATCTCGTCGGTCCCAGGGCGAAGGTGCGAGGAGCGGGCGTTCAAAGCGGAGAGTCCTCCGGTTAGTGCTAGGGTGATGCTTAGCGGAGAGTTCTCCGTCTATGACATCGTCCCACAGGATCGAGCAACCGCCGATGATGAGCAGCACTGACCACACCCCTGGCGGTCGGGGAGCGCTCGCGGGCCACTCCGTCGCGCGCGTCGGTTACGGAGCCATGCAGCTGCAGCGCCTGCGTGGCGACCGTGATGCCGCCGAGAGGGTGGTCCGGCGTGCGGTCGAGCTCGGCGTCGACCATGTCGACACGGCGCCCTTCTACGGTCGCGGCTTCGTCGACGTCGTTCTCCGGGACGTCCTGCGACCGGAGGACGGCGTCACCGTCGTCTCGAAGGTCGGCGCGGAGGCCGCCCCCGCCGGTGCCCCGTTCCCCGTCCGGGTGGCGCAGCGTCCCGAGCAGCTGCGGGCCGGCGTCGAGGCGAGCCTGCGAGGTCTGGGGGTCGAACGCATCGACGTCGTCAACCTGCGGCGCATGGACACTCCACAGCGTGTGCCGGTGCCGGCCGATCAGGTGGTGGATCTGGACGACCAGCTCGCCGTCATGCTCGCGATGCGCGACGAGGGCATGATCGGCGCGATCGGGCTCAGCTGCGTGACCCCTGAGGTCCTGCGTCGTGCCCTGTCCGTCGGGGTTGCGTGCGTGCAGAACCCGTACAGCGTCGTCGCGCGGGAGGACGAGGAGCTGCTGCGCATGTGCGAGGAGGCGGAGATCCCGTGGGTGCCGTTCTTCCCCCTCGGCGGCGGTTTCCCCGGTGCGGCCAAGGCGGGTGACGCCCCGGTCGTGCGCGCCGTCGCCGACGAGCTGGGCATCACCACCTCGCAGGTCGCGCTCGCATGGTTGCTGCACCACTCCCCGCGCACCCTGCTCATCCCGGGCACTGCGGATGTCGACCACCTCGAGGCGAACCTCGTCGCCGGGGCCGTCGACCTCGACACGGAGACGCTGCACCGACTGGACGCCGTCGGATCCCGGACGGCCGGGAACGACTGAGGGGGAACCATGAGCCTCAACCATGACGAGCTCGTCCGCACGAGCGCCGAACTGCACGCCAACCTGAACTTGACCGGCCTGAACCGCGCTGAGGTCGCCTCCGACCTGGGTGTCGCGGCGCAGCAGCTGGACGCCGCCTTGTCGCCGACTAGCAGCGATCCCGTGCTCGTCTGGCAGCTGCGCGACTATCTGCTGCATGCCGTACGAGACGCAGGCGGCGCCCCGGTCCCGTTCTCGGTCCTCACCGATGCCAACAAGCTGCGCGCGCGCCTGTGGTTCAGCTTGCGCAAGGCCCCGCGACACGACTTCTCCACCTGACCCGCCTACCGGGACCTCGTCTTCCGCAGACCCCCTTCTTCTCAAGGAGTACCGATGACCCGCATCACCGTCCTGGGCGGCACCGGCTACGCCGGCAGCGCCATCGTCCGCGAAGCCGCAGCACGCGGCCACGAGGTCACCGCGTTCAGCCGCAGCGCACCCGCCGACCCGGTCCCCGGTGTCACCTACCGTACGGGCTCCGCCCTCGACGAGGAATCACTGGCGTCGGTCATCGACGGCGTGCAGGCGGTCGTCGTCGCTCTCGCGCCCCGTGGCGAGCTCGAGCACGTATTCGCGCAGGCTGTCGACCGGATCGGCGCGCTGGCTCGCGCGGCCGGCGCGCGTCTGGGCGTCATCGGTGGGGCGGGCACGTTGCTCGCCGCGCCGGACGGTCCGAAGGTGTACGAGACGGCTGACTTCCCGGCGGCGTACGTGTCGGACAGCCGCGCGGCCGACGAGGCGCTCGGCGTCCTGCGCGGCTCGACGCAGGACCTGGACTGGTTCGTCGTCAGCCCGCCCCTCGGCTTCGGCTCCTGGGCGCCCGGCACCGCGACCGGCGTCTTCCGCCTGGGCGGGGATGTGCTGCTCACGGACGACGAGGGGCGTTCGGAGATCTCCGGCGCCGACCTCGCGACGGCCGTCGTCGACGAGCTCGACAGCCCCACGCATCGTCGCTCACGATTCACCGCGGCGTACTGACCGCGTGGATCGACCCGCGCGGCGCGAGGGGGTGCCAGCGGCGTGTGGTGCGCGCCGGGGGGCCGATACCCGAGCTTCGGGTCTTCGGCGCAGGCGTCGAACGGGACGTTCGCCAGGCGGGTTGGGGCCGACGCGGTGGCGTGACAGGGGCGGTGAGTCACGGGTGGTGCGGCTGGCTGGCGATCGGCAGGAGCTGGCACGTCACCGCGGCGGGGATTCTGCCTCGGCGACCTCGCGGGACGAGCGGGTCAGGTGTCACCCGTACGTGGAGCAGCCCCGAAGTCGGAGGCGGGCCCGATGGTGACGTTCCCGTGTCTGCGAGGTCCGGCTAGGCCGACTCGCGCAGAAGCAACGAATGGGAAACAGACCGATGTACGGCGGGCCCGCTGGAGGGGAGCGCACCCGAATGCATCTGGACTGCCAGCTCCACACCGAGCCGCCCCACCTCGCCGAGGTCGAGCGCGAGGCTGGAGAGCTCAGGAGTGCTGATACGGCCGATCGGCAGGCCATCGATACCGAGTACGGCGCATTGTCGAGGAACGTGGACGCCCGCCCGCGCCAGCTCCTTCATGACGCCGAACGCGACGATGTCATTGAACCCGATGATGGCATCGACGTGCGGATCCTCGACGAGCATGGCCTGTGCTGCCCGAATGCCCCCATCGACGGACTGCTCGGCGAAATACACCGTCGGCTCGAGCCCGAGCTCGGTCATCGCCGCACGGTAGTGCCGCTGACGCTCAGATATCGAACCCGGCCCGACGATGTCGACCAGCGCGATGCGCCGATGTCCGCGACCGTGCAGATATGCGACGCCAGCCCGCATACCGGGGCCGAAGTCGAGCTCGACCACTCCCCGATGACCAGGCACCGGCGAGGTCTCGAGCGTGACGACAGGCAGGTCGCCGAAGATGCCGTCGTAGTCGGCCGGAGCGACGCGGAGGTAGCCCACGACTGCGTCGACCTGGCCTGCGAGCGACTTGAGCGAGGCCGGCACGCCGTTCGGGCTGTGCGCCGTGTCCGCGATGACGACGCTCCAGCCACGGGTAGCAGCCGTTGCGATCACGCTCGCCGCCAGCTCGGGGTAGTACGGATTGGTCAGGTCGTCGATCACGAGGCCGAGCGTGAGCTGGTGGCCCAGCACCAGCCCGCGGCCGAAGCGGCTAGGCCGGTACCGCAGCTCCTTGGCGGCGGTCATGACCCGCTTCTTCGTCGCCACGCTGATGCCCGGCATGTCGTTCATCGCGCGGGTCACTGTCTGGCGGGAGACCCCGGCGCGGGCAGCGACGTCCAGCACCGTCGGCCGCTTGGCGCCGCCCGTTCTCGTCGATCCGTCGTTCATGATGGCGTCACGGTAACAGCGGGCGTCACTGCTGGAGCCCCCCGGAGATCAGGAACGTGAGAGTGCGTGCCTCGGGCCGCAGCGTGAAGTCCGGCAGGACGTCCGGCCCGCACGCGGCGCTGCCGAGCCCGTGCTGGGCCGCGTCGAGGTAGAGGTGGTGGCCGCGCACGGGTGGGAGCTCGTGCGGGTGAGTGGCGGCGGTGAGCTCCTCGGCCGAGTGCCGGGCGAGCGTGAAGCCCGGCAGCCGTCGCTGCGCGTCGCGGACGGCCTCGATCCGCAGCCAGGGCTCGTCGCCGGCGGCGAGCTCGAGCCAGCGGACGTCGCTGCGGTGGCCGTTCTCCTGCGGGCGTGCGTAGCTCATGGCGAGGTCGTCGACGTCGGCGGCGAACCGGCCGACGAGGGCTGCGCGGCGGCTGTCGGCGTAGGACTCGAGGGGGCCGGTGCCGAACCAGGTCGCGTGGTCCACGGCGGCGGGGACGCCGAGGTGGACGCCGGTGCGCGGCCAGACGAGGTCCCACCCGCGTGACGGGACGATGTCGAGCTGCACGGCGACCGTGTGCTCGTCGATGGGGCGCCACAGGGTGTCCAGCCAGACGGCGAGCTTGCTGTTGGCCGCCGCGTAGCGCGTGCGGGTCAGGACCGCGCCGTCCGCGCCGTCGACGTCCTCGGCGCGCTCGACCCGGCCGACCAGGCGGTCGAGCCCGGCGTCGAGCCACGAGCGCAACTGGCGCTTGTCGTTGTCGATGGGCGCCCGCCACAGGGTGAGCTCGGGGGCGGTCACGGGCCGGCCGGCCAGCTCGACCAGCGTGGCGCCGTCGAACACCGCGGGGCCGAGACGGCGGTGGCCGGCCCGGGCGGGCGTGGCCGATCCGTCGACGGCGCGCGGGCGCAGGCCGCCGAAGACGACCTGGTCGCGGGCCGGGGCGCCGCCCAGCTCAAGCTGGGCGGTGGAGACCACGTGGCCGGCGGGCGCCCAGGCGGTCTGCGAACCGAGCACCGCCTCGACGGTGAGCCACGTCTCGGCCCCGAAGCGGCTCTCGCCGGTGGCGGGGTCCACCGGGTCGAGGTGCGGGAGGTCGACCGGGACGGACACGCGTGCCTCGGGTGCGAGAGGCCGGCCGTCGTCGGTCACCTTCACCTCGCCATCGGCCACGGTGATGCCGTCGCGCTCCGCGCGCCAGACGAAACGCACGCCGGAGGTGTCCGCGCTGTGCTGGCGGTTGGTGACCTCGAGCCCGACCTCGCCTGAGCGGGTGGGCGCCAGGCGGAGCCGAATCGGCGCCACGACGGCCTTGAACTCATGCAGGCCTGGGGTCGGGGTGCTGTCGGAGAGGACCATGCCGTCCATGACGAAGTTGCCGTCGTGCACGACCTCGCCGAAGTCGCCGCCGTAGGCGAAGAACTCCGTGCCGTCCGGAGTGGCGGTGCGGATGCCGTGGTCGCGCCACTCCCAGACGAAGCCGCCGTGCAGCCGCGGGTAGGTGTCGACCAGATCCTCGTACTCGCTGATCAGGCCGGGGCCGTTGCCCATGGCGTGGACGTACTCGCACAAGATGAACGGGCGGGTGCGCTGGCGCCGGGACTCGGCGGCGTCGCAGCCCGGCAGCAGCACCTCGGTGCCGTCGCCACCGATGGACGCGGTCTCGGCGATGGACGAGTACATGCGCGAGTAGACGTCGGTGTACTGCCCGGTGTAGTCGCCCTCGTAGTGCACCGGCCGGCTCGCGTCGCGATCGTGCACCCACGCCGCCATCGCGGCGAGGTTCGACCCGGTGCCGGACTCGTTGCCGAGCGACCACATGACGATGCTCGGGCGGTTCTTGTCGCGCTCGACGGTGCGCTCGATGCGGTCGAGGAGCGCGTCGCGCCAGCGCGGGTCGTCGCTCGGGTTGTCCCGCCAGTCCTGCGCCCAGAAGCCGTGGGTCTCCAGATCGCTCTCGAGAATGACCCAGAAGCCGAGCTCGTCCGCGAGCTCGAGCACGCGCGGGTGCGGCGGGTAGTGGCTGGTGCGGATCGCGTTCACGTTGAACTGCTTCATCATCGCCAGGTCGGCGCGGACGAAGTCCTCGTCGAAGACGCGCCCCAGGTCGGGGTGCGTCTCGTGCCGGTTCACCCCGTGGAAGACGACGCGGCGGCCGTTGACGGTGAACTGGTCGCCGACGATCCGCACGGTGCGGAAGCCGAGCCGGGTCGTGACCGTCTCGTCGCGGCCGGTCACGGTGGCCGCGTAGAGGCGCGGCACCTCCGCCGACCACGGCTCGACGGCGGCGACGTCGAGCGGCGCGACGTCGTCGGGGGAGTCCCAGGTCGCCTCCAGCCCGAGGTCGGGGACGGACAGCGTCACCGGGTAGGCAGCGGCGGGCGCCGTGATCTCGGGCGTGATGCGGCCGCGGCCGGTCGCGGCGTCGTAGTCGGCCTGCAGCCACACGTCGTCGATCCGCCCGGCCGGGCGCGCCAGCAGCGTGACGTCGCGGAAGATCCCGGGCAGCCACCACTGGTCCTGGTCCTCGAGGTAGCTGGACGCCGACCACTGGTGCACCCGCACCACCAGGACGTTCTCGCCCGGGCGCAGCAGGGCGGACACGTCGAACTCCTGCGTGAGCCGGCTGCCCGTGCCCCAGCCGACCGACTCGCCGTTGAGCCACACCCTGTACCGGGACTCGACGCCGTCGAACCGGAGAAGCACGTGCTCGGCGGCGGCGAAGTCGTCGGGCAGGGTGAAGCGTCGCCGGTGGTCGCCCGTCGGGTTCGCGTCGGGGGGAAACGGGGGATCCACCGGGAACGGGAACTGCACGTTCGTGTAGATCGGACGCCCGTACTTCCCCTCGCCCTGCAGCACCCAGTGCCCAGGAACCCGGATCTCGTCCCACTCGGCGTCGTCGTAGCCGACCGCCGCCACGGCGTCGACCGCCTCGCCCGCGGGCAGCACGCCGGCCGCCCCGAGCGCACCAGGAGCGCCGTCGAGCAGCCGGAACCGCCACCGGCCGTTCAGCGACAACGACGGCGCGTCCGTCCGCAGCCAGGAGCGTGCCGGCGCACGCAGCCCACCACCCGGCCCGCGCTCGGTGAGGTAGTCGGAGCTCGCGTCGCGCATGCGGTCAGGCCTTTCGATCGGACGGGACGAGGAAGCGATGGCGGACCATCGGCGCGGTTCGAGGCAAGCCATGGTGAACGTTCACGCCGGATCGAGGCTACGAGGTGGGCCCGATGGCCGTCAACCGGCCACCGAACCACGATGAGAACCGCGGGAAATCCAGGATGCCTTGCCATGACGGGGGGATTGACACGTCCCAAGGAGCGGTGGAACATTTCGCGGCGGAGCGTGATCGTTCACGGATGACGCTCGAAGAACCACGACTCGACGAAGAGACTTGGAGACAGCGTGGAACGACTCTCTCGCCGCGCATTCCTGGCCGGCTCCCTGAGCCTGACCGGCTTGGCCGCCGCAGGGGCCCTGTCCGGGTGCTCACCGACCGTGTCGATCTCGTCCGACCCCAAGACCCTCACGCTCTGGTATTGGAACCTCAGCATCGCCGAGAGCCTGCTGGCCACGGTCCGCAAGGGCATCCCAGGGACGCGGTTCCGGTTGGACACCGACAAGGTCAGCACCGGCATCGACGTCAAGCTCCGCACGAGCCTGGCCGGCGGTGCCTACGTCCCCGACGTGACGGCGCTCAACTCGAACGTCGCGACCTACTTCCCGATCGAGGACCAGTTCCACGACCTGAACGAGCTCGGGGCCGGGGAGTACAGCGACAAGTACCTCGAGTGGAAGCTGCAGATGGGGGTCACGTCGAACGACCGACTCTGCTTCTGGCCGATGGACACCGGCCCCACCGCGCTCTGGTATCGCCGGGACGTCTTCGCCGACGCGGGGCTTCCCAGCGAACCCGACGAGGTCACCGCGTCGATGACCGGGTGGGACGCCTGGATCGAGGCGGGCAAGAAGCTGCGCACCGACGCGGACGCGGCCATCATCACGAGCAGCCCGCAGGCCTTCGCCCAGCTGATGGGGGCAAGCGCGGACCGCTACTTCGACTCCGGCGGCGCGCGCCTCTACGACCGGGAGAACTCGGCGGTGCGCCAGGCGTGGGACGTCGCGGTGCAGGCCGGGCAGGAGGGTGTCACCGCACGGGCGTTCACCGACACGGAGAAGAACTCGGCGCTGTCCGCCGGGCGGCTCGCGTCCAACATCGAGGCCGCCTGGTGGGGGCCGCAGCTCCAGGGCGCCGCGCCGGACACCAAGGGGCTGTGGGGTGTCGCCCACCAGCCCGGCCTGGCCGGCAACAACGGCGGGTCGTTCCTGGCCGTGCCGAAGACGGCCAAGGACCCGGAGGCGGCGTTCGCGCTGCTCGCCTGGCTGACGTCGCCGGAGCACCAGGTGACGAGCTACGAGGAGGCCCAGCTGTTCCCGTCCACGCCCGACTCGTTCATGGCGATCGACCCGGACCGTCCCGACGAGTTCTGCGGCGGCCAGCCGATCACGCAGGCGTTCGTCCGCGCGGCGGAGGAGGTGCCGACCACGTTCATCAGCCCGTACGAGAACCTGATCATCGACGGCATCAACCTCGAGCTGACCAACGTCGAGACCCAGAACAAGGACCCGGAACGTGCCTGGGACGACGCCATGGCGCGCGCCGACCGGCTGCTGCAGAAGAAGGGGTTGATCTGATGGCGACGACGACGGCGCCGCCCGTCTCCGGATCGAGCGCGCTCGCCACGCCGACCGGCCCGGCCAAGAAGCCGCGGGGACTCCGGCGGTACTGGCCGCAGTACCTCGCGATCTCGCCCTTCTACCTGCTGTTCCTCGTGTTCGGCCTCGTCCCGATCGTCTTCTCCCTGTTCATCTCGTTCCACGACTGGGACGGCGTCGGGGAGATGAAGTACGTCGGCCTGCAGCAGTACACGTTCCTGATCAGCGACCCGCGGTTCTGGAACTCGGTCGCGAACACCTTCATCATCTGGTTCCTCTCCACGGTGCCGATGATCTTCCTCGCGCTCCTCCTGGCGTTCTTCCTGCACCAGAACATCCGGTTCAAGGGCTTCTACCGCGTCGCGTACTTCCTGCCCAACGTCACGTCGATGGTCGCGATGGCGATCGTCTTCGGGTCGGTGTTCTCCGACTCGTTCGGTCTCGTCAACTCGGCCCTCACGGCGCTGCACCTGGATGCGATCCCGTGGCTGAGCTCCGACTGGGGCATCAAGGTGACGATCGCCGTCATGGTGATCTGGCGGTTCACGGGCTACAACGCGATCATCTTCCTCGCCGGCCTGCAGGCCATCTCGAGCGACCTCTACGACGCCGCGAAGGTCGACGGCGCGGGCACGTGGCGCACGTTCAGCCGGATCACGGTGCCGCTGCTGCGCCCGGTGATCCTCTTCGTGGTGATCACCTCGACCATCGGCGGGCTCGGGCTCTTCACCGAGCCGCAGGTGCTGCTCGGCGACACCGGCGGGCCCAACGAGGCGGGCATGACCATCGTGCTCTACCAGTACAACCAGGCGTTCACGCAGTTCGACTTCGGGTACGGCTCGGCCCTCGGCTGGGCACTGTTCGTCATCGCCGCCATCTTCTCGATCATCAACTGGCGGCTGGTCAGCGAGCGCGACACGCGCGGATGGAGGAAGCACCGTGCCCAGCACTGACACCCGCACTGACACCAGCACCGACACCAGGCCCGACACCCCCGCCGCCGACACGACGACGGGGGCCCGGTCGGCCCGGCCGCTCGCGCCTCGGGCGCAGCGCGTGGTGCGGTCGACCGTGACCCACCTCGTGCTCGTCATCGGCGTGCTGCTGTCGATCTTCCCGTTCTACTGGCTCGTCGCGATGTCGACGAACACGACGGCGGACATCTTCGGCTACCCGCCCAAGCTCACCTTTGGTCCCGAGCTGTGGACGAACATCCAGAACGTGTTCGCGAACATCGACCTGCTCAGCGCCCTCGGCAACACCCTCATCGTGTCGCTCTCCTGCGCGGCGCTGGTGATGTTCTTCTGCTCGCTCGCCGCGTTCACGTTCGCCAAGTACCAGTTCCCGTTCAAGAACGTGCTGTTCGCCCTGCTGCTGGTGACGTTCCTGGTCCCGGCCCAGCTGTCGCTCGTGCCGAACTTCGTGATCATGGCGAACCTCGGCTGGATCGGCACGCTCCAGGCGCTGATCGTGCCGGGCGCCGTGAGCGCCTTCGGCATCTTCCTGCTGCGGCAGCTCGCGGACGGGGCGATCCCGGACGAGCTCCTCGAGTCGGCGCGGATCGACGGTGCGGGGTTCTTCCGCACGTACTTCGCGATCGCCGTGCCGATGCTGCGCGGTGGGCTCGCGTTCCTCGGCATCTTCACCTTCATCGGGGCGTGGAACGACTACGTGTGGCCGCTGGTCGTGTTGATCAACCCGGGCCGGCAGACGCTGCAGGTGGCGCTGTCGCAGCTCAACTCGATCTACAACACCGACTACGGGATGGTCATGGCCGGTGCGCTGATGAGCGTCGTACCACTGATCGGGGTGTTCCTGATCGGGTCGCGACACTTCATCGCCAACATCGCGGCCGGGGCCGTCAAGGGGTGAGCTGACCCGGGGAGCGGGCGGATCGGGGTGGGGTACCCCCAGGAGCCGGCCTCTGTTTCGAGGGAGCTTGTGGAGCACTCGCCCCGCTGCCGTCCCCGAACCCGGCGCGCGCGTGTCTTGCGCGCCGGGTTCGATTCACTCATGGCCTGGCGGACGGGTGCTGGACGACGGGAGCAGCATGGGCAACCTCGTCAGCACCGGAGGCGCAGGAGCGTGAGTGGGCCGACATCCTTGCGGTGAACGTCGACGGCACGCGAGCCGTGTGCGAGGCGGTGCGCCGGGCAGGGATGGGGCGGTTGCTCCTGGCGAGCTCCGTGCACGCAGCAGGGTTCTTGCCGACGGAATCGCCGATCGTGGGGATGCCTGCGCCGCGACCTGACACCCACTACGGGGTGGGGAAGGCTGCGCTGGACGAGGTCGGCGCGTCCTCCAGGCCCGATCGCGCCTCGGTCGCGAGCTGGGGGAGGGCGAAGGAACGACCCATCGAAAGGCTCAGAGCACACCCGCGCCTGCTTCGACGCGACAAACCAGCAGTTCACCACACCTACCCCCGACGACTTTGCCGGGGGCCTGCACCGAGTGGCAGCTGCGACGGCCTCGGAGTCTCCGGCTCAGGTGGACAGGGTCTCCTCAAGGAACTTGATGACCTCCGGCAGCACGCCCGCTGCTTCGTGGGCGACGGCCGGCACGATGTCGAGCCTCACGTTCAGCCCTCGGGCCTCGAGGGTTGACGCCAGGAACGCCGCACGATCGCGGCGACCGGCACCCGCGCGCGCCTCGCGGGGGTCGGAGGCGACAGCGGCCAACAGCTCGCTCGAATCGTCGAGGCCCCCGACCACGACCTGGAGGTCGACGGCGCGCAACGCGTCCAGATCCACCGGCCGTCCGAAGACGAGCGGCGTGTCGCCGATTCCGTGCGGCCACGGCTCGTCGTCCAGCAGTGTGACGCGCCCGGGCGCGCCGATGGAAGCCGCCCGCACCCGATCTGCGTGCAGGAGCGTGAATCGCAGCGCGAACTGGCCGCCGCCCGAGTACCCGGACACCACGACGCGCGCGGTGTCGAGACTCCATCTCTCGGCCGCCTCGTCGATCATGGCCAGCAGAACCTCGTCGTAGCGCACGCCGCCTGCGGCGACCTCCTTGTAGTCGTTCAGCTCGTTCGGGCCGCCGAGGCCCGCGGGGAACAGCGGGGCGAGCACGGCCACACCGGCGCGCTCCGCGAACTCCGCGAGGGAGTCGCGTGTGCTCTCTGCCGTCCGATGAGTGCCGTGCACGGCGACGACCAGCGGCATCGGGTGGGGTAGACCCGGGTAACCGACAGGGACGTAGAGGGAGTAGGAGAACCGTGGGTCGGACCCGAGGGCGAAGAACGGGGTCGCTCCGAGCATGAACTGCAGTGCTGGGTGCCCGTCCGGCAGGCCGTCGGCCCTGAGCCGCGCGTTCATGCGGCGTCCTCGTCGTCGCGTTCGGGAACGTCGACGTCGAGCAGGAGCGCATGCTGCTGTCCGCCATAGCAATCGACGTCGCCTGCTGAGCCCTGGATCACCGGTCGAGGCATGGAGGCCTTCACCGCGAGTGCCGCGGGATGCTCGAAGACACGCACCGTGGCCGCGTCCGCGCCGTAGAGGGACGCGAAGAGATCGGGAGTGAGGATGCCGCTTCCGACGACCCGGTCGTACGCGGCCTGGTCACCGAGCATGATGTCGAACGTCAGCGTGAACGGCCCTGCGTTCTTCGATCGGATGAGGCTGCAGAGCTCCACGAGCGCGGTCATGCGGCGGATCCTTCCAAGGTCGGACCGATCGGACCTCGCGGCGCCTGGGCGACGATCGTCTCGAACTCGGTACGGAACAGAGCGGATGGGTCATCGACCACGACGGTGCTGTTGAGCGTGAACTCGTACACGGCCCCTCGATCCATCTCCGGGGGCGAGAAGGGATAGGCGACGGTCGAGACCAGGCCGTCGTACTCGGGGATCGGCAGGTGCGAGAGCACGTGCGCGGCCGTGGCGCCGACGGCGTGAGCGATCTCCTGCGTGGCTGCGGTGACGGTGAGCAGCACGCCAATCTCGTGGGCGGGCTGACCGCGCAACGGCTCGCGCTCGCCGAGGACGGCGTCGTCTCCGTACAGGGTGAATCGGATGTCGACGTCAGCCGGGTCCACGTTCCCAGCAAAGAGCGCCTGGATGCGCTCGGTGAAGTACTGGTTGGCCATCGGCAGGATCTGCTTCAGTCGGGCGATCACGATGCGGTCGCGCACGCCGCCGACGGCCACGGTCTGGAAGCCGCGCAGGCGCGCGCCTTCGAGCTTGTTCGTGTAGGTGTCGGAGGCGTGGAAGCGTGCACCGCGCACCCGCACCATCGTCTCGCTGATCTGCTCGTACTCTGCCGCTGAGGTGTCCAGCACGCCGGACGGTTCGACGACGAGGAAGGGGTCGGCGTTCTCGTACAGCGTGTGGGCCGCGACGGATTGCGCGGTCAGGCGGGATCCAGGTTGCAAGGCTTCGACGTCGAAGTGGTCGTCGCGCAGGTAGACGAGCAGCCCGTCGGCCGATGGCGGCACCGCGCACGCCGCCCCGCACTCGACCGTCTTGGCGGCGTGCCAGGTGAGCCCGGCGTCCGCTCCCTGCAGGTGAGGGAGCGCGGCGAAGAGAGCAGTGTCGCTCGCGCGCCCGGCGAGAACCACGTCCGCCCCTGCGCTCAGCGCTCGTTCGATGGGTTCGGACCCCATCATCGCCACGACGTGGCTGTCGACGAGCGTGGTCGGTTCGATCGGCACGAGGGGTTCGAGGGCACGGATGCGCCCTGCGGATCGGGCGCTCTCCAGCCGTTCGGTCGGCTGATCCGAGTAGATGAGGGCGAGCCGGAGCGACAGACCCTCCGCCTCGGCGATCTCGCGCACGAGAGCGGCGACCCCGTCGACTCCGACGTCTCGA
Organism: Isoptericola sp. NPDC057191; assembly: GCF_042670225.1. NCBI lineage: Bacteria > Bacillati > Actinomycetota > Actinomycetes > Micrococcales > Promicromonosporaceae > Isoptericola > Isoptericola sp. NPDC057191. The sequence continues at coordinate 46,322 of NZ_JBHUWC010000005.1, forward strand.
CCGCTCGTGCCACACGATCCGACGACGAGGGGCACGTCGAGGCGCGCTCGACCAAGGAGCAACAGCCGCAGGTCACGCCGCACGGCGGCGTCAGAGAGCTTCGGCACCCCGGACCCGAGAGCTGACGGCCCGCTGTCGGTGGATCCGGCATCGCAGGCGATCACATGCGGCCGGCGGGCGAGGCCGGCCTCGAGCGATTCTTCGGTGAAGCCTCCGCCGAGGACTCCGGTGGGTGCGAGAACGCGGATCTCCAAGTTCAGCTCTCCTTTCGGGGCGTGCCGGCATCATCCGCCGGCCGGGTGTCGACGTCGTCGAACTGTCGTGGGTTGATCTCGCGGCGCACGCCGAGGAGGCAGAGGAACGCGACGGCGACGAGGATCGTGGCGTGCAGGAACAGGAAGCGCCAGGACGTCAGGTCGACCATCACACCGATGATGGCCGGGCCGAGCGAGGCCCCGAGAGCGGTCGCGATCGCGTAGAGGCCGGTATAGGTGCCGACGACGGTGGCACTGGGGGCGAGGTTCCACATGATGACGACGCCGTTGATCGAGAACGCGGCGTAGCCGATGGATGCGATGATCACTCCCACCATCGTGACGGGCACGGTCGGCACCGTGAATGCGAGCATGCAGCCGAGAGCGAAGACGATCGTTCCTATTCCCGTGACCTTGCGGCGACCGAACCGGTCGCTCCAGAGCGCGATCGGCACAGCCACGACGATGAAGGCGAGGCCGGCGGGCAGGGCGAGCGATCCGGCCTGACCTCGCGTCAGGCTGAGCACGTCCATGGCGTAGGGGGTCAGCTGGGATCGCATGGCGGCCCAGGTTCCCGCTGTGGCGAAGATCGTCACGAGCATCATCACCCGGCTGCGATCGCGCATCAGGTCGCCGATGACCGCGCGGAAGGTCCACGGGGTCGAGGCGATCTCGGCGTCATCCTCGGCGATCGCCCGCTGATAGCCGGGAGAGCTCGTCTCCTTGATCGTCAGCGCGACGATGATGGTGGCGCACACCATCATCAAGGCCGGGATCGCGAACGCGAGCTGCACACTGCGGTCGACGATGAGCAAGCTGATCAGCGACGACACGACGATGGTGATGCTCGTCGCGACCTTCGCGATGGCGTTCGCAGTGCTGCGCTTGCCTGCCGGCTGGAAGTCGGGCGTGAGCGAGTCGACGGCGGACTTGAACGAGTTGGCGGTCAGGCCGAACAGGAACAAGCAGATGATGAGTGACCCGAACGAGCTGGTGAACGGGATCAGCACGAAGAAGACGGCTGCGATCGGGGCACCGATCACCAGGTAGGGGACGCGACGGCCCCAACGGCTGCGCGTGCGGTCGGACAGATGCCCGATGAGTGGTTGCAGGACGATGCCCAGCACGTTGTCGAGCCCCATCAGCAGGCCGATGAGGGCCGCGCTGGTGGTGTATTGGGCGATGCTCGCCGGAACCTGCGCGTCGTAGAAGTTCCAGACCGACTCCTGCGCGAACACGGCGAGAGCGACGAGCATCGCTGCCCGAAGGTTCAGCCTGCCGCGGTCGGTCACGGGGTGCTTGCCGCTGGTCGGGATCGTTGCTGCGCTCACCAGACTCCTTCGTCTGTCGCTATTTGCTATAGCAACGCACGATACGGCACGCCCGCGCTGGCGACAACCAGGGTCAGACGACGCGCCGGATGTCTCGGTGGGAGCGTTCGCCGTGCCGGAGCGCGATCTCGGCGGCGGCGTCCTCGTCCCCGGCGGCGATCACGTCCAGGAGCGCCTGGTGATCGCCGTAGCGCTCGCGGATGCCGACCGCCGACACGCGAGTCAGCGTCCGCGTCGCCTCCGCACGCTCTGCCGGGCTGAAGGCGCGCGACTGTTCAAGCAGCCGCGCCAGCACCGGGTTGCCGGCGATCACCTCGATCTCGTCGTGGAATCGGCGGATGCCGTCGAAGGCCCGTCGCGCAGCGCGCTCATCGAGCTGTTCTTGGCTGCCGAGCTGCGTGAGCAATAGCTCGGCGTCGGCTTCCGCCGAGGCGAGCAACGCGGTCAGCCTCTCGATGTCCGTACTCGTTGCCTTACGTGCCGCAAACCGCGCCGTGAGGGCCTGCAGCGTCACCTCGATCTCATCGATCTCCTCGAGGGACTCGTCCGTGAACTCTGCAACACGCATGGTGCGTAGCCCGACCCGCTCGATCTGGCGATCCTGCACGAGGCGCGCAATCGCTTCCCGAACCGGCGTCGGGCTGACACCGAGCATCTCGGCCAGTCCGCGCTCGGTGACCTTGGCCCCGCGCGGGAGCTCGCCGTTCGAGATCGCCGCCCGGATCGACGCGTACGCCTGGTCGCTGAGCGTCGTCGACGTGAGGCTGGAGAGAGCGGGACGCACCATGGGTGCGAGCCTACTGCGGCGCGTCTCACGGCAGGCCAGAGCATCGTCGTCGGCCTCGCGTGCCGCACGGGCCTCGGCCTCGGCGACCCACATGCAGGACGACGAGCGTGCGGCCTCGACGACCTGGCGCAACCGCTTCACCTCGACGCCTGTGCTGGTGGTCGGGGGCGCGGTGGTGAGAACACCTCTCAGGGCCACGCCCCTGGTGGTCAGCTCGTCTGCGATGTCGCGTGCGTGCGAAGAGGGGACCCGCGGATGTGGAAGCGCTTGTCCACTTCTCGTAGCATCGCGGAATGGGCGATCTCCGGCGGGACGCGCAGCTCAACCGGGAGCGCATACTCGCGGCCGCTCGTGTGCTCTTCGCCGAGCGGGACCTGCAGGTGCCGACCTCCGAGATCGCCCAGCGTGCTGGTGTCGGTGCGGCGACGATCTATCGCCGCTTTCCGACCCGCGATGCGCTTGTCGCGGCGGTCTTCACGACGCGGGTGGACGAGTGCGTGTCCCGCATCCTCGAGGCTTCTCGCGATTCGGACCCGTGGCGCGGCTTCAGCGCCGCGATCCAGGCGCTGTGCACCGTGGACGCCGATGGTCGTGGCCTCACACGCGACTTCCTCTCCGCAGTACCGGGCGGTGCGTCCGAGTTCGACGACCAGCGTCGTGTCGCCGAACAGGCCTTCGCCGATCTCGTCCGTCGGGCGAAGGAGGCCGGAGCACTCCGCGCCGAGTTCGGTCGTGACGACCTGACGCTCGTGCTCGCCGCCAATGCCGGCCTGGTCCAGGGTGACGTCGCCGCGCGTCGGGCGGCGTCGAAGAAGCTCGCCGGCTATCTCGTGGCGGGCTTCCGCAACCCGGCGACTTCCTGACCGCCCGTCGGCACGGGCGCAGATCCGGCGGGCGGCTCACGCTTCGACGGACGGCTTCGCGATCTCGATGACGTGCTTGCCGATCACGCCGCCGGCCTCGAGCGACCGATGAGCCTCGGCGATCCGGTCCAGCGGGTACACCTCGTTCACGATCGGTCGCAGCACGCCCTGGTCTGCGAGCCTCGCCACGTCGGTCAGCAGCTGAGGGTCGGGATCGCCACGGAAGATCCGCACGCGTCGCGGCCCGTGGATCGTCGAGCCCAGCACATAGGCCAGGCTCGCGAGGCGTCGGTTCATGTCGATCGTGATGGCCACCATCCGTCCGCCAGGGCTCAGCAACCGGCGTTGACCGCGAAAGTCCGACCCTGCGGTGTCGACGATGACGTCGAACCGGCCGAGCGCTGACAGCGGGGTGCTGCGATAGTCGATCGCCTCGTCCGCACCGAGGCTGCGCGCGGTGCTGAGCGCCTCGGCACGCGCGAGGGCGGTCACGTGCGCGCCATAGAGCTTGCCGACCTGCACCGCGAAGCTGCCCACGCCCCCCGTCGCGCCTCGCACGAGCAGGCGTTCGCCAGGCTTGATCGCGGCCTTGTCGCGCAACGCCGTGACGGCGTTGGTGGCACCCGCCGGGATGGTCACCGCCTGCAGCGCGGTCAGGGTGGACGGGGCCGGTGACAGTCGACTGCGTCGTACCGCGAAGTACTCGGCCGCCGTGCCGGGGGGCGTCTCGCTGATCGCCCAGACCATCTGGCCGACCTCTACATCGTCGACGTCGGCGGCCACCTCGACGACCTCCCCCACCAGATCGATGCCGGTCCGCATCGGGAACTTCTTCCCCAGCACCGCGCTCAGCCGCCCCGCGCGCCCTTGGACCTCACCGCCGTTGAGGCTCGTCGCCAGCACGCGCACCAGCACCTCACCGGCTGCCGGACGGGGCATCGGCACCTTCGCGATGCGCAGCACCTCCGGGGGTCCGTACCGGTCGAACACCGCCGCTCGCATCTCCGTCACGACGTCTCCCTTCTCGCACGACGTTCTCGTTTCGCAGCGACCCTACGAGTGGTCGCTCGGCACTTCGCCGACAACGCGCAGAAGTGGGAGAGCGAGCATCGACGCACTCGCAGAACGCCGCTGTTCGCCGCGGCATGCGAGATTCCCCGGTCTGCCGTGAGCCATGCAGCCGGGCCGCGTGAGATGACAGCCGCGGTGAGAGATCGTCCTTACGCGACTCTCCTCGCCGCGGCTCCGACTTCGCCAGCCTGGGCTGCCAGTAGCAGCGACGAGCCACCCGGCGTGGGGTTTCATCTGCTTACTCGCGGCAGCCACCCGCTGACGGTGCCGAGCCGTGCAGCCTGGTCGCTGCGCCGAGCTCGGCTCGCACCATGAGAGGGCGGCATCCGCCGCACCCTGAGACCACGACTCTCCTGTCGGTGTCTCGCAGTCCCGCTCAGCGGGGGCGCGCTCGATTCCCCTGGTTCCCGCACAGCCTCACAGCTCATGGAGAAACCGCAGGTGGATGAGGGTTTGGACAGTTCAACGTCTCCGAAATCCCAGATCTGTCGGGTTAACGAAGGTCTCGTCCTGCGCCGGGGCGAGACCTTCGTGCTTGTCCGCGCCTGCGGCGACTCGATTCGATCCCGCCATCATCGGGCTCGAGCAGCGCCACGACCGCAGGCCGCGGCGAGCTGCTGGTCTACTTCCTGGTCCTTTCGGGGTCCGTGGGGTTGGGCGGGTCCGGGCAGCTGTGCTCGCCCAGATCTCCGATGCCGGGGCTCGTCGAGGCTCAGGAACCCGGAGCTGTCAGGCCGCAGCTGTCGCTGGTTGCGCGCGCGTCACCATGGCGCCAGCTCGAACTGTCACCTGTCCGAGCAGCAGCCGCTGCGGCGTCGTCGAAGGAGCGCGTCGTGCGGAAAGTGGCTGGCCCGGCGTGTTCGACGTCGTCGAGGACGACCGTCATCGACGGGGGACCTCGACGTCCACCGAACCTTCGGAGGTGGCGCGGACCGTCAGCTCGCCGTGCCGGGTCGGGACGGTCGCAGAGGCCCAGTCCAGGTCACCCAGCCGAGGGTTGATGCGCACCCTGTCCCAGCCGTCGGCGAGGACCTCGATGCCCAGGACGGTGCTCGGCAGCAGAAAGGCCGGTCCCGCAGACCAGGCGTGGCACAGGCTCGCAGGACGAGGTTCATGGACTGCCGTGTGACGAACGCTCCACGCGCGAGCTCGGCGTTGGAGAGCCCCGGCCTCTGGTGCAGCAGCTCGAGGCAGGCGTGCTGCGGAACGGTGAGGCCCAGGGGGCGCAGTACCGCGTCCATCGCTCCGCGCAGTACCGCGGCAGCCTCCTTGAGCAGGTAGCCGATCGACTCCTCCAGGGGGCCGATGACGGGGGGTTGACATTCAATGGCTGTGGAAGCGGCCGAAGGAGGTGCACGATGGCGCAGCTGGGCATCGAGCGGGTGGTGCGGGGCCCGTGGTCCCTCGCGATGAGCAGGGAGTTCTGGGAAGGTTTCGCACCAGCGGCGCTGCCTGATGCGGACGCTCCGGGCGCCTCGCTGAGCACGGTGTTCCGGGTCGATACCGACTGGTCCAGCGCGAGCGCCGTCGTCCGACAAGACGGTGCGCAGGCGACGATCACCGTGCGCGGGGACGGCGACCTCGACGCCGCGGCCGACCAGGTGGCACGTTTCCTGGCGCTCGACGTCGACGCCACGGGGTGGCCCGAGATCGGCACGCGCGACCCGGTGATCGGCGCCGCCCAGGCGGCGCTGCCGGGCTTGCGGCCGTGCGGCTTCCACTCCCCGTACGAGGCTGCCGCGTGGTCGGTGCTGTCGCAGCGGGTCCGCATCGTGCAGGCCGCCCGCACTCGGCGCGAGCTGATCGACCGGCATGGTGACGATGGCGCGTTCCCGGCGCCGGCTGTTCTCGCGGCGCTCGACCTCGATCTCCCTGGCCGCAAGGCCGAGTACCTTCACGCTGTGGCCGAGGCCGCCCTCGAGGGGCGGCTCGCGGGCACCGTGCTGCGCGCGATGGACCCCCGCGAGGCTCTGACCTCGGTCCAGGACATCACGGGCGTCGGCCCGTTCGCCGCCGAGCTCATCGTGCTGCGCGGAGCCAACGTGCCGGACGCCTTGCCGGCTCGGGAGCGGCGGCTCGACGCCGAGGTCGAGGCGCTCTACGGGCCCGGCGCGTCGGTCGCCGAGGTGGGCGAAGGCTGGCGGCCGTTCCGGACGTGGGCTGCCGTCCTCCTTCGCGCGCAGCGGGAGAACCGCTTGCACGAGATCGCCGGCCGTCGGTGAGGCGCGTCGCTGCGGCATGCGGCGGCGGCCGGCTGACGACAACCGCGAGGCCGACAGCGTGCCGGTCGTCGACCGATCACGGTCTCGCCGCTCGGTGCCCCGCTGAGGAACTCCTGTCCCACCGCTGACGGCGGCCGACGTAGCGCTTGCTCGCTGCTGCGATCCTGCGGATCTCCTCATCGAGGGGGTGTCCGCTGCGGCCGCGGAGCGGAAGGCCCCGCCCTCTCGGAGGACGGGGCCTTCGACGTGCCCGCGGGGTCTCGCCGACCCCACGGTTCTCGTCGTGTCGAGGCTCAGACGGCGACGGGTTCGCCGTCCGCCACGTCCTGGTCCTGGACCTGGTGGGCGGAGGGTGCCGGGAGCTCGGCCCGCTGGCGCGGGATGAGCAGGACGACGAGCGCGCCGACGGCGGCTGCCGCCGCGCCGATGACGAAGCAGAGCTGGAAGGCGCCCTCGGTGGGGATCGCGGGGGTTCCCGGCGCGAGGGTGGTGGTCTGGCTGGTGAGGACGATCGCCATGACGGCGCCGGCGACGGTGGTGCCCATGGAGCGCATGAGGCTGTTGAGGCCGACGCTCGCGGCGGACTCGGTGGGCGGGACGTTGCTGAGGATGAGCGTGGGCATGGCGGCGTAGCCGATGCCGACACCGGCGGAGGCGACGCAGGACGCCAGCATGAGCTGCCAGGGGGCGTCCATGAGGAACACGGCGACGACGTAGCCGAGGGCGAGCACGGCGCCGCCGACGGCGAGGGTGACGCGCCCGCCGAGACGGGTCAGCATGCGCGAGGACACCGGGGTGAAGAGCATCATCATCAGGCCCGCGGGAGCCATCCACAGGCCGGCCTCGAGGATGGTCTGACCCAGCCCGTAACCGGTGGCCTCGGGCATCTGGAGCAGCTGCGGCACGACGATGGACTGCGCCATCATCCCGAAGCCGATGAGGAGTGCGGCGAGGTTGGTGAACAGCACGGGCTTGCGGGCGGTGGTGCGCAGGTCGACCAGGGGGTCGTCGTGGCGCAGCTCGTACCAGCCCCACACCAGCAGGACGACGACGCCGCCGACGATCAGGCCCAGAGTGCTCGCGGCGTCCCAGCCCCAGTCGTTGCCCTTCGAGACGCCGACGAGGAGGGCGACGAGCCCTGCTGCGAGGCCGAGCGCGCCGACGACGTCGAGGCGGCCGGGGTGGGCGTCGTGCACGTGCGGGACGACGGCCAGGGTGCTGACGGTCATGACGGCGGCCAGCGCGGCCGAGACCCAGAACAGGACGTGCCAGTCGAAGTCCTGCGCGATCCAGGCGGCCAGCGGCAGGCCGAGCGCACCGCCGACGCCGAGCGTGGCGCTGATGCCGGCGACGGCGGTGTTCCGCAGGTGCGCGGGTGCCGTCTCCCGGACCATGCTGATGGCGACCGGGATGTAGCCCATCGCGATGCCCTGCAGCACCCGGCCCGCGATCATGGGGCCGACGGAGTCGGAGACCGCGCACACGAACGATCCGATCACGAGGACCGCGGCCGAGACGGCGAGGACCGGCTTCTTGCCGTACAGGTCGGCCAGGCGCCCCGCCACGGGCATGGCGACACCGCCTCCGAGCAGGGTCGCCGTCACGACCCAGGACGTGTTCGCGGCGGACGTGCCGAGGAGCTGGGGGAGATCGCTCTGGATCGGGATGACCAAGGACTGCATGAGCGCGGCGCACAGGCTGCTGAAGCCGAGGACGACGATGACGGCCACCGCGCCGGCGGACGACCGTGACGCCGGTGCGGCGTCAGGGGAGGGGGACTTCATGGCACTCCTCGCGGGATGTGTAAGATACATAGCAACTTGTGTATGGTACCTACATATCTGGTCGAGTCAACTCTGGAGGACCGATGCCGTCTGGGACACTGTCGTCCGTGACGCCTGCTCCCGATCACCGCCCGCTCGGCGACGACCGCCGGGCCGCGGGCCTGCTGGTCCAGCTCGAGGTGCACCGACGCATGGCCGAGCACCGCAGCCCCCTCGGCGTCGCCGACGGTCGGCTGCTGTGGTTGCTCTCCGACGGCCGGCCCCGGACCCTGCGGGAGATCGGCGACGCGCTGCGACTCGAGCAGTCCACCGTGAACCGTCAGGTCAACGGCGCGCTCGCCGCAGGCCTGCTGCGACGGATCGCCGAGCCGGGCCGGTCTGCCCGGCTCGTGGAGCCCACCGACGAGGGGCTCGCCGCCTACGAGTCGGCCACCGCGACCGCCCTCGGCGAGTTCGAGGCCGGGCTCGCCGCCCTCGGGGCCGAGGTCGGCACCTTCCTCGACCTGCTCGACCGGTTCGTCGACGCCTACGGCGACGCGGTGCGGAGGTAGCACGGTGTGCCGACTCGACGCCACGCTCAGGACGGGGCGCTGATCGTCCGTCGCCACCTGGCTGACAGGCGCTCGTGTGCTGCCGCGAGGCGAGGCTCAACCCCCCGGCGGGCTGGTGGTGAACAGTCCTCGGTGGAGCATCGTCCGGACACGGCGCGGGTTATGTCCGGCTGACGCGTCGCCGACGCCGTGCGTCGTCGCGGCGCGCGCCGCCATGGCCATGGGCAGCGCGAGCAGGACGTCCTGGGTCGTGACCGACGGCTGGGTGAGCCCCTCGTCGCGCGCGCGTGCGACGAGCGGGTCGAGCGCTTCCGCGGTCCGTCGCGCAAGGTCCCCGACCTCCGAGGTGTCACGCTGCCCGACCACCCGGGACAACCAGGGGGCGTCGAGCTGTACGTCGAGCAGGTGGTGGAACAGCGCGATGGCGCCGTCGTCCCTGCCGGCGAGCTTCGCAGCGCGAGCCTCGATCTCCCGGACGTTCTCCTCGAGCACGGCCGAGACCAGGGCTGCGCGGCTGGCGAAGTGGCGGTGCAGGGTGGTGCGGCTGACGCCGGCCGTGTCGGCGATCGTCTCGAGCGGTGCGTCCGGCCCCTGCTCGGTGAACACCCGTCGCGCGGCGATCACGAGGCGCTCGCGGTTGCGGGCAGCGTCGCGTCTGGTGGGGACGGGCATACGCCGAGGGTAGCGACCGGTGCGGACGCGCGGCGGTGGGCACGGGGAAACGTACGGCGATGTACGGTTGTGGTTGCCCGAGGCGCCGTTGTGGTGGCCCGGGCTACGTCTCTGATGCCCTGTGCCGCCCACGGAAGGTGCCCTCGTGACCCACACGACGCTCGCGCACGTCGTCGACCCCGCCAACCTCGGCTTCGACCCCGACGCCCTGCGAGAGAAGTACCGTCGCGAGCGCGACCGGCGCGTGCGGCCCGACGGGAACCGGCAGTACCGGCGGGCGGCGGGGGAGTTCGGGTACTACGCGAAGGACCCGTACACCGAGCGGGTCGAGCGTGAGCCGTTGACCGACCGTGTCGAGGTGCTGGTCGTGGGCGGTGGGTTCGGCGGTCTGGTCACCGGTGCCCGGCTGCGCGAGGCCGGGTTCGAGTCCGTGCGGATGATGGACGAGGCGGGCGACTTCGGCGGCACGTGGTACTGGAACCGGTACCCGGGCATCCACTGCGACATCGAGTCGTACGTGTACATGCCGCTGCTGGAGGAGACGGGGTACGTCCCGTCGATGCGGTACGCGCCCGGGGAGGAGATCCGCCGGCACGCGGTGCGGATCGCCGAGCACTACGGCCTGTACCGCGACGCCGTCTTCCAGACGCGGGTCACCGAGCTCACCTGGGACGAGGACGCGGAGGAGTGGTTGGTGCGCACCGACCGCGGGGACGCGATGCGTGCGCGGTACGTGATCGTGTCCTCGGGCACCCTCACGCAGCCGAAGCTCCCCGGCATCCCGGGGATCGAGGACTTCCGCGGGCACACGTTCCACACCAGCCGCTGGGACTACGGCTACACCGGTGGGACCGCGGACGGCGGGATGACGGGACTGGCGGACAAGCGCGTGGCCGTGGTCGGCACCGGCGCCACGGGCCTGCAGGTGATCCCGCACGTGGCTCGCGACGCGGCGCACCTGTACGTCATGCAGCGCACGCCGTCGTCCGTGGACGTGCGGGACAACCGGCCCACCGACCCCGACTGGGTCGCGTCCCTGCGGCCGGGGTGGCAGCGCGAGCGCATGGAGAACTTCCTCGCGATCCTGTCCGGTGAGCCCGTGGACGATGACCTCACGCAGGACGGCTGGACCTCCACCGCGCGGCTGCAGCGCCAGATGCTCACGGGCGCGGTCGACACGTCGCTCGACCCGGCCGAGCGGGAGCGGCTGGACGAGCTCGCCGACTTCGCCAAGATGAACCAGGTCCGAGACCGTATCGACGGCATCGTCCAGGACCCGGCGACCGCCGAGGTGCTCAAGCCCTGGTACCGGTACATGTGCAAGCGCCCGGGGTTCTCCGACCTGTACCTGCAGTCCTTCAACCGTGAGAACGTCACCCTCGTGGACACCGCCGACCACGGCGGCATCACCCGGATGACCGCGACCGGCGTCGTGGTGGGGGAGGCGGAGTACGAGGTCGACTGCGTGATCTTCGCGACCGGGTTCGAGGTCGGGGTCTCCGGCGTCGTCTCGGGCACGATGCCGGTGCACGGGCGCGGCGGGACCACGCTGCTGGAGGCCTGGGGGCGCGGGCCGCGCACCCTGCACGGCTTCTCCTCCCACGGGTTCCCGAACCTGTTCCATCTCGGGTCGATGCAGAACGCCAACTCGGTGAACTTCGTGCACATCCTGTCCGAGCAGGCCGGCCACATCGCCGCCGTCCTCGCCCGGGCGGCCAAGACCGGCGCCCGGTACGTCGAGCCCACCGCCGAGGCGGAGCAGGCGTGGTGCGACACGATCCTCGACGTCGCCGTCGACAACTCGGCCTTCCTGGCCGAGTGCACCCCCGGGTACTACAACGGGGAGGGCACGCGGCGGGCCGCCCCGACCTCCTACAGCCCGGGTCCTGTGGCCTTCCACCGGCTGCTCGCCGAGTGGCGCGAGGGCGACATGAGCGACGTCCTCGTCGGTGCTTCCGAGGCCGCTCGGACAGAGGTGGGGGCGGCCACCGCCGCACCCTGAGGCAGCGACACTCGCGTCGAGGTCTCGCGGTCTCGCTCGGCGCGGGGAGCGGGCCTGGTTCCCGGCGGAAGACCTGTGGCGGTTGCGAGCCCGCGGTCACGCGGGCCAGGGTGTGCGTGTCGGTGGAGCAGGCCGCCGTCGCTCTGGGGCGAGGAGACGGCATGCTGGCCGACGACCGACGAGGACGGGTCACCGAGGTCGCCGACCGGGTGCACAGGATCGAGCACGCGTTCGTCAACGTCTACCTCGTGACGGGTGACGACGGCCGCGTCCTCCTCGTGGACACCGGGCTCCCCGCCGCGTGGAACGTGCTCGGGAGGGCGTTGCGCGAGCTGGGACGCACCCCGGCGGACGTCGCGGCCGTGGTGCTGACGCACGCCCACTTCGACCACACCGGGACGGCGGCGCGCGCACAGGCGGTGCTCGGCGTCCCCGTCTGGCTGCACCAGGAGGACCATGCGGTAGCGGCCCACCCGTACCGGTACGCCCACGAGAACGCCCGGGCCTGGTACCCGCTGCGGCATCCCCGGTCCTTGCCGGTGCTGACGTCCATGGTCGCCGCCGGGGCTCTCCGCGTCCCCGGGGCCCGGGGCCTGCGGCACGCCGAGCCGGACGCGGTGCTGCCGGTGCCCGGGGCGCCGCGCGTGGTCTTCAGTCCGGGCCACACCGCCGGGCACTGCGCGCTCCACCTGCCGGACCGCGGGGTCCTCTTCACCGGCGACGCGCTCGTCACCCTCGACCCGTACACCGGGGAGCGAGGGCCGCAGATCGTCGCCGGCGCCGCCACGGCCGACAGCGTGACGGCTCTGAGCTCGCTCGACGCGCTCGTCGCCACAGGCGCGCGGACCCTCCTGCCCGGCCACGGCGAGCCGTGGCACGGACCTGTGGCCGAGGCGGTCGCCAGGGCGCGGGCCACGGGCGCCCACTGACGCGGCCGTCGTGCCGCGACCGCCTCCCGCGAAAGGGGCGGCGTCCGGCACCTCGCGCAACGCGCCCTCGACGTCGGCAGGCTCCGGCCGGCGAGCACCAGGATCAGGCCCGGAGCCCGCTGATCATGACGTCGAGCAGCAGCACACGGTCGCGCCCGTCTCCCAGGCGCACGGCGTACTCCACCCCGCACACGAGCCGCTGGATCTGCTCGACGGAGATCTCCGCGCGGACCCGGTGCTCGCGGACGGCGGCCTCCAGGGCCACCCCCGCCGAACGGAGGAACTGCTCGCGCAGTGCGCGGACCTCGTCCGAGACGTCTGCGGCGATCAACAGCTCCCGCAGGCCGTCGCGCGTGAGCAGCAGCTCGGCGTCGTGCCTGACCAGGTCGAGGAAGGACGCGCCGGGGGACGGCGACTCCGCCACGCGGCGCGCGGTCTCCGCCAGCTCCTCCAGGGCGTCGAGGTGGAGGGCCTCGAGCAGCGAGGCCACCGTCGGGAAGTGGCGGTAGACGGTCCCGACGCCCAGGCCGGTGTCGCGGGCGAGGTCGTTGAGGCGGATCGTGCCGGGCGGCACTCCTCGCGCAGCCTCGAGGATCCGGGCACGGGATCGCGCGGCGTCGGCTCTCAGTGCGGCCATGCGTCCAGCGTAGCGGAACCGGATGGAGCATCCGGTTGGAGTACTCTCAGCGGATAACTCATCCGGATAGGAGCTCCACATGAACTGGGACCCGCACCAGCTGCCCGACCTGCGCGGCCGCGTCTACGCGATCACCGGGGCGACCGGAGGCATCGGGTACTTCGCCGCCGAACAGCTCGCCGTCGCCGGCGCCGAGGTCGTGCTGGCCTCCCGGTCGGCAGCGAAGCTGCAGCAGGCGAGCCGCGCCATCGACCAGCAGACACCCGGGGCGGTCACCCATCACGTCCCCGTCGACCTGACCTCCCTGTCGTCGGTGGCCGCGGCCGCAGACCGGCTCGCCGACCTCCCTCGGCTGGACGGGATCTTCCTGAACGGCGGACCGATGCAGCTCTCCCGGACGGCGCGCACCCACGACGGCCTGCCGCTGATGCTCGGCGCGCACACGGTGGCGAACGTCGCGCTCGTCGCCCGGCTGCTGCCGTCCCTCGCCGAGCAGGCCCGGGAGGGAGCCGGCCGCATCGTCCACGCGTCGACCGGCTTCGTGCAGCAGCTCCCGGTGCGGGTGGACGACGTCGACCGCACGCCCCGCACCGGCCTCGGGGCGTACGTCAAGGCGAAGACGGCCACCGAGGTCTACGCCTTCGAGCTCGACCGGCGCCTGCGCGCGGCCGGCCTGCCGCTCGCGTCGATCGTCACCCGCCCCGGGGTCGGTGTCGACGCGAAGACCCCCCGCCGGCCCGGCATCCGTGACGACACCGTGCCGTACCGGCGCAACCCCTTCACTCCCTGGGCGCAGGGCAAGGACGCCGCGGCGTGGTCGGGCGTCCGCGCGCTCGCGGACCCGGACGCACGAGGCGGGGAGTACTACGCGCCCGCCGACGGTGCGCGGGGGGTGCCCACCCGGATCGACCCCGACCCCGCCACCGCCGACCCGGCGCCCGAGGTCACCTCGAGGCTCTGGTCCCGGCTCGCCCAGCTGGCCGGCGGGGAGCCCGTCCTCTGACGGGCGCCGGGCTCAGCCCCCGGCCGGTGCGACGCGTCCGAGGAAGTCGAGGAGCACGCGGTTGAACTCCGCGGGCTGCTCGATGTTCGCGGCGTGGCCGTCGCGGGCGATGACGGCTGCCTCGCCGTGCGGGGCCAGGGCGGCGGACGCCGCGGCGTGGGTGCTCGGCCAGAACTCGCTGTCGGCGCCCGCGACGAACAGCACCGGCACGCCCGTCGCGGCGACGGTCGGTCGCCAGTCCCGCCGGGCGTGGTCGTCCAGGAGGGTGAGCTCGCCCGGGGTGAGAGTTTGTTCGGCACCGCGCATCGCGCGCCGCAGGCGCACGAGCCGCATCCCGCGCCTGAGCATCGGCGTGCCCTTGCCGGTGTCGGGGATGCCCTCGGCGAAGTAGGTGTCGACGTTGCTCTCGTCGTAGCCGTAGAAGCCATGCGTCCAGCCGTCCGTGTTGAGCATCGCCGGGGTCTGGTCCACCGAGACGACCGCCGCGACACGCTCGGCGCCGCCCTGCGCGAGGTGCGACCAGATGGTGCTGGCCCCCATCGAGCCGCCCACCAGGACGGCGTCGCGCAGGTCGAGGGCGTCGAGGACGCACGCGACGTCGCGGCCACGACGGTCCATGTCGACGGCGTCCGGCCGCTCGGCGGCGCCCTGGCCGCGCAGGTCGACCGCCAGGACGCGGAAGCCGGCGGCGGCCAGGGGCGCGACCTGGTACCGCCAGGACGTGGCGGCCGCCTTGAACCCGGCCAGGAGCACGACCGGTCGGCCTGCCGGGTCGCCGTGCTCGGTGAGGTCGAGCCGGACGTCGTCGTCGGCGACGAGGGTGGTCATCGGGTCATCCTTCGCTGGGTCGTCTTCCGCTGGGGAGAGGTGCGGCAGGGAACGCCTTGCCGGGGTTGAGCAGACCGCGCGGGTCGAGCGCGTCCTTGATCGCGCGGTGCATCGCCAGGGCGGCGGGGTCGAGCTCGGCCGCGGCCCCGGGGAGCTTGAGGAGACCCACGCCGTGCTCGCCCGTCACCGTGCCGCCGAGCGCGCGGCACTCGTCGACGATGCGGTCGAACGCGGCCTTGGCCCGGGCCTTCGCGTTGTCGTCGCCCTCGGGCGCGATGATCAGGGGGTGCAGGTTGCCGTCCCCGGCGTGGGCGATGTTGGCGATGACCACGTCGGCGCCCGCAGCGATCGCCTCGATGCGGGCGAGCATCGTCGGCACCGCGGAGCGAGGCACGCAGACGTCCTCCGTGAGCACGGGCCCGAGCCGCTCCAGCGCGGGGTAGGCGAGCCGGCGCGCCAGGAAGAGCCGGTCCACCTCGTCCGGGGCGAACGCGCGCTCCACGTGGGTGCCGCCCGCAGCCTCGAAGAGCCCGGCGACCTGCTGCGCCAACGCCTCGCCGGTGCCGCCGGGTTCGTCGACCTTCGCGAGGAGCAGCGCGGCCGCGCCCTCGGGCAGCGTCCAGCCCTGCCAGTCGGCGACCGCACGCAGGCAGGTGCTGTCGATGAGCTCCAGCGCCGCGGGCACGATGCCGGCGGCGGACACGGCGGCGACCGCCTCCCCGGCGGCGGCGAGGGACGGGAACCAGCCCACGATCGCGCGGTCCTCCCTGCCGCCGAGAGGGCGGAGCTTGACCGTCACGTCGACGATGATCCCGAGCGTGCCCTCAGATCCCACCAGCAGACCGGTCAGGTCGTACCCGGTGACGCCCTTCGCGGTGGTGCGCCCGAGCCGAGCGACCGTGCCGTCGGCGAGGACGACCGTCATCCCGAGCACGTAGTCCCGCGTGACGCCGTACTTCACGCAGCACAGGCCGCCCGCGTTCGTGGCGACGTTGCCCCCGATCGTGCTGATCGCCTGGCTGGCGGGGTCCGGCGGGTACCAGAGCCCGTCGGCCGCCACGCGGCGGCGCAGGTCGTCGTTGAGCACCCCGGCCTCGACGACGGCGAACCGCTCCGCGGTGTCGATCCCGAGGATCCGGGTCATGCGCTCCAGGGACAGCACCACGGCGCCCGGCATCGCGTTCGCGCCACCGGACAGCCCGGTGCCTGCGCCCCGCGGCACGACGGGAGCGGCGTGCTCGCCGGCGATGCGCACCGTGGCGACCACGTCCTCGACGCTCGTGGCGAGGACGACGGCGGCCGGGGTGGCGTAGTCCGCCCACTCGGCGTCGTCGTGGGCGTAAGGACCGACGGCCGCCGCGTCGCACAGGACGGCGCCGTCGGGCAGGGCTGACTTCAGGGCCGCGGCCAGCGCGGACGTCTCATGGTGGGTCATCTCGCCCGGATCGTATCCCTGTCCCTCCCGCTCAGGGCGACGGCACCTCGACGGTGATGTTGGCGCGCTCGGTGCCCGGAGGGTCGCCGAGGACGGCCCAGAAGTCGGTGCTGCGCATCCACGGCGGCAGCCCGGCCGGGAGGTCACGGCTCGGGATGCCGGGCAGCTCCTGCGGCGTGAAGTCGTCGCCGTAGGGGACCAGGGGCGTGACGACGTCGGGGGTCCGGACCTGGGCGTGCAGACGGCGGAGCGCGACGTTCCAGTTCTCCAGCAGGTCCTTGCGGGAGATCGGGCCGCCCGGCTTGTCGGCCGTCGGGTGCAGGGCCCGCTGGTGGGGCACGGAGACCCCCGCGCCCTCGGGCGAGTCCACGAACGTGCGCCACGCCTCGAAGGCGGGGGTGCCGAAGGTCACCACGGCCTCGATGCGCCCCGGCGCGAGCGCCGCGGCGAACCAGCGGTGGCGGTACGCCACGATCTCCGGGTCGTTCAGGTGCGGCAGCGCCATGGACTGGTTGAAGATCCCGTACAGGAACGCGTTCACCATGAGGTAGCCCGACGTGAACCCGAGCTTCTCGACGAACCCTTGGACCCGCCGGCCCGCCTGCCCGGACAGGATGCGGCGCGTGAACGCCTCCGTCTGGGCCGGGTCCTGTCCCACGACGAGGAGCCGGGCCGTCCCGTTCGCGCGGCCCCGGTAGAACACCGGCCCCCACAGCGAGCGGAAGCCGTCGGCGCCGCGGAACACGGTGTCGTCCGGGTAGGAGCGGCACAGGGTCCGGAACCGTCCGGTGGGTCCCGTGTCGAACGGGTCGGTGATCATGGCTGCTCCTCGTCCTTCGTCTCCGTGGAGGAGGGAGCGCCACGCCCCGCGACGCGGACGGCGGGCACCGGGTGAAGTCGGACCGTGCACCCGGTGAGGCGTCGCCGCGCGTGCCGACAATGAGGCAGCACCCCGGCCCGGGCACCCGCCTGCCGGGGTCGACCCGAACGGGGGACAGCCATGTCGCAGCTGGTGATCACCGGGAACGTCGCGCCCATGGCGCAGGGCGCGGCGCAGGCCCCGGCACCCGGGCGCGTCTGGATCGACGGCGACACGGTCGTCGAGGTGACCACCGGCCGCCGGCGGGTCGCCGGATTCTCCCGCGCCACCGAGGTCGACGTCGGCGACGCCTACGTACTGCCGGGGTTCGTCGACATGCACAACCACCTCGCTTACAACGCGCTGCCCCTCTGGACCGAGCCGGGCCGCACGGAGCCGTGGCTGCACAACAAGCACTGGCCCGACGCCGACACCTACACCGAGTCCGTCACCGAGCCCGCCTGGGTGTACGCGAAGGCCTGTCCCGAGGCGCTGCTCGCGTACGTGCAGGTGCGGGCCATGGCCGGCGGGGCGGCGGCCGCGCAGGGCTGGCCCACCGCCAACCGGGGGTACCGCACCGTCATGCGCAACGTCGACGCGGAGGACGTCGGCACGGGCCGGGACGACCTCGTCTACACGTCCGTCGTCACCAAGACGGGCGAGGCGCTCACCACCGCCGTCCGGCGCATGATCGCGGGCTCAGGGTTCATCTATCACTGCGCCGAGGGGCGCCGGGGTTCCCGCGTCCTGGCCGACTACACCGACCTCGACCGGGCCGACGGGCTGCTGCCCACCCTGCTGGCCGTCCACGCGTGCGCGGTCGACGCGGACCGGTGGGCCCGGTGGGCCCCCGCCGACGCCGGCGGCGTCGTCTGGTCCCCGACGTCCAACCTCCTGCTGTACGCCGAGACGACGCTCGTCGACGACGCGCGGGCCCGCGGCGTCACCGTCTGCCTGGGCAGCGACTGGGGGCCGTCCGGCACGAAGAACCTCCTCGGGGAGATGAAGGTCGCCCGCATCGCCGCCGACCACCTCGGCTACGCCGTGACCGACGCCCAGATCGTCGAGATGGTCACCAGCAACCCCGGCCTGCTCCTCGAGCGGTGCTGGCACCGCCCCGTGGGACGGCTGGTCCCGGGCGCGCTCGCCGACGTCACGGTCGTCCGCGGACGCGGTCGTGGCGACGCCTGGAGACGCGTCGTCGCGGCACGGGAGCGCGACGTCGCGCTCGTCGTCGTCGGCGGCGTCGCCCGCTACGGCGACTCGTCCCTCATGACCGCGGCGAGCGCACCGCCCAGCTTCACCGTCACGGTGGGCGGCCGACGGCGGCGGGTCGCCCTGCCTGACCCTGCCGACCCGCAGCGCGCCTGGTCCTGGACGGCCGTGCTCGACACGCTGCGCGCCGTCCAGGAGGACCCGCAGCAGGCGATCGCGAACGCCCAGGCCCGCGCGTCGGCAGGGCCTCGCTTCGCACCGGACGCCGAGCTCGAGCTGTTCCTCGACATGCCGGACACCCGGCGGACGGGGCGCGCGGGGCCGCCGAAGAACCCCGCCACGGTGACGATCCCGCCCGTGCCCACCCTGGAGCACGACGCGGCGTACTTCGACCTCCTCGAGGCCGCCCCGATCCCGGGCGGCGTCCTCGCGCCCCTGCGGGCGAGGTTCGGGCGATGACGCCGCCGAGCCGGGCGGCCGTCCGCGCCCGCGCCGGCAGCAGCCTCGACGACGTCGTGCCCTCCCGTGCGACGGCGGACCCGGCCGCCGCGGAGGGCCCGGAGCCCGTGGTGCTCACCGTGACGCAGCAGCACGACCTCGTGGACCTGTGGACCACCCTCGTCACCGACGTCTACGTGCACTACGGGCAGAAGCGCGCCCTGTACGGCTACGACGCCCTCCGGGCGCTCGCCGCCCTGCGCCGCGACATCCCCTTCGTCGACCCCGCTGGGTTCCTGCGGGCCCTCACCGCGGTCGTCAACCGGCTGCGCGACCAGCACACCCAGCTGTTCGTCGGTGCCCCGGGGGCGGACGCCTACGTCGCCGCGCTGCCCTTCCTCGTGGAGTCCTTCGGCCCGTACACGGCGCCGACGTTCGTGGTCACCAAGACCACGGACGAGGTGCCGGACCCGGCCTTCGCGCCCGGGGTGCGGCTCACCACCTGGAACGCGGTGCCCTTCACGCGTGCCGTCGACCTGTTCGCCGACACCCTGACGGGCGGTCGCCCGGACGCCCGCCGGGCCCGGGCGCTGGAGACGCTCACCCAGCGGCCGCTCGCGTACCTGCCCCCGCCCGACGAGCTCTGGGTCGACGTCGGCTACCGGCACCCCGACGACCCGCCTGCCGAGGGTGACCGCACGGCGCGGTTCGGGTGGCGGGCGATCCGGCCGGAGTCCGCCGTCACCGCCGACGACCGGGTGGGGGCCCGGACGCGACGGGCGATCGACGTGGTCGGGGAGTCGGCGCGGCGCGCCCGCAAGCTGCTGTTCGCCACCGAGCTGTGGGAACGCGACCGTGAGGTCGCCCAGCCGCGCGCCAAGGGGTCGGGCTGGCTGCGCACCAGCATGGCGGACGCCGTCGCCGCGCGCTCCGTCACGACGTCGCGCGGCACCTTCGGCTACCTGCGGCTGTGGACCTTCGACGTGCGCCAGCCCGGCCGGTTCGCGGACGAGGTGGCGCGGCTGCTGCGCCGGCTGCCGGCGACCGGGCTGGTCGTCGACCTGCGGTCCAACCCCGGCGGCGTCGTCGACGCGGCCGAGCGGCTCTTCCAGCTCTTCACCGACCGGCGCATCGAGCCGGCACGCTTCGCCTGCCGTGCGACTCCGGCCATGGCCGACATCGCCGAGGCGGACGGCAACGGGGCCGACCTCGCCGACTGGGCGGGCTCCCTGCGCGCCGCCCTCGACCTGGGGGAGGAGTTCTCGCAGCACCTGCCGCTCGCCGACCCGGAGCTGTGCAACGGCCTCCGGCGCGCCTACCGCGGACCGGTCGTGGCTGTCGTCGACGCCACCACGTACTCCTGCGGCGACCTGTTCGCGGCAGGCGTGGTGGACCACGGCATCGGGCGGGTCGTCGCCGTCGGCGCCGCCACCGGTGGGGGCGGCGCGAACGTCTGGGCGGGGGACGACGTCCAGTACGCGTACCACGCCGCCCGCCGACCGCTCCCACCCCTGCCGCCCGGCATCGGCTTCGCCGTCGCGGTGCGCCGGATGGTCCGTTCCGGGACGTCGGCGGGGCTGGCGATCGAGGACGTCGGGGTGGCCGGGGAGGAGCGGTACGACATGACCGAGCGCGACGTCGTCGACGGGAACCACGACCTGCTCGAGCACTGCACCGCGCTGCTCGCCGACGGGTAGCCCGCAGCACCCGACTTGCCCGCCGGGGTACGCAGGTGTCACGCTGACGCCCCGTACAAAACCGGTTTCAGGGATGGTCGATGAGACGGCACGCAGTGGTGCTCCCCGGCGGGAGCTATCGGACGCACGCACCGCACGAGGGGGAGCCGGTCGCGGCGTGGCTGCGGAGCCAGGGCCTCCCGGCCAGCGTCCTGCGCTACCCCGTCCGCAGCCCCCACCCGGCGGCGCACCTGTCGATCTCGGCGCGGGTCGCCGAGCTCCGGTCCCAGGGCGTCGACCGGGTGCTGCTCGTGGGCTTCTCCGCGGGCGGCCACGCGGCGGGCCTGGCGGCGCTGTCCCCGGCGGGCCCCTCCTCTCGCGTCGACGGGGCCGTGCTCGGGTACCCCGTCGTCTCCCTGCGCGAGCACGTGCACCGCGACTCGGCGCGCGTCCTGCTCGGGGCCGACGACACCCCGGTCCGCCGGAAGGCGCTCTCGCTCGACGCTCTGACGACGCCCGCCGCGCCGCCGTTCTTCCTCTTCCACTCCTTCGACGACCCCAAGGTGCCGGCGGAGCACTCGCGCCTGCTGTCGGCGGCGCTGACCACCTCGGGCGTGGCGCACGAGCTGCACCTGTACCCCGTGGGCGGGCACGGCTGCGGGCTCGACCCGCGGGTCGGCTGGACGCGGGCCTGCGAGGCATGGCTGGCCCGGGAGGGGTGGCTCGAGGGCGTCGGCGCCGTCGAGGGCGCCCGCCGTGAGACCGGGGGTTGACAGCCCTCGCCCCCGCGGGCAGTCTGTGTTCCGGAGTGAAACCGGTTTTATGAATCGGTCCGGGATGTCTACGAAGGAGTAGAGGGATGCCAGAGCGTCGTTGGAGCCGCGTCGGGGGGATGGTCTCGAGCGTCGCGCTCGCGGGCCTCGTGATGAGCGGGTGCTCGAGCGGGACGGAGCAGGACGCCGGGTCGCCGGCCGCGGCCGCCTGCGACCCGGACGCCGACGTCACGATCACCGTCGGGGAGCGGCCCACGTCCGACCAGGCTGCCACCCTGGAGGCCTGGGAGAACGCGATCGCGGCGTTCGAGAAGCTGCACCCGAACATCACGATCGAGGACGAGGAGACGAAGTACGACGTCTCGACCTTCTCCGCCCTCCTGGTCGGCGGGACGCTCCCGACCACCCTGCAGGTGCCCTTCACCGACATCCAGTCGCTCATCGAGCGGGGACAGGCCGCCGACATCACGGCGAACGTCGAGGACGACGACGTCCTGAGCCAGCTCAACCCCCAGCTCACCTCCGTCACGCAGGACGCCGACGGCCACACCTTCGGCGTGGTCCGCGCCGCGTACACCATGGGGCTCGTCTACGACCGCGCGCTCTTCACGAAGGCCGGCCTGGACCCCGACGCGCCCCCCGCGACGTGGGACGAGGTGCGGGAGGACGCGGCGACGATCGCGGAGAAGACCGGGCAGGCCGGGTTCATCATCCCGACGACGGGGAACGTGGGCGGCTGGCTCCTCACCTCGATGGCGTACTCGAACGGGGATGTCGCGGAGGAGGGCCAGGGCGACGCCACCAAGGTCACCCTCGACACCCCCGGGATGCGCGACAGCCTGCAGCTCCTGCACGACGTCCGGTGGGACCTCGACGCCGCGGGCGACGACTTCCTGCACGACAACAACACGATCCGCGACGACCTGGCCGCAGGCTCGGTCGGCCAGAGCCTCAACGGCGCGAACCTCTACAACAGCGTGGTCATCGCGCGGGGCATGCCCGCCGAGGACTTCGGGCTGGCACCGTTCCCGACCGGCGACGACCCGGTCGGCGTGCTGGGCGGCGGCAACATCCAGTGGTTCAACCCGAAGGCGACGCCCGACCAGGTCTGCGCGGCGCTCGAGTGGACGAAGTACTACTTCCTCGACCGCTACGTCGACGAGGAGTCCGCGGTCGCGTGGGCGAAGTCGCAGGTGGCGGACGACCTGCCCGTGGGGCTGCCGGAGGTGCCCGTCGTCTCCGCGGAGCAGTACGCGACCTACCTGAAGTGGATCGAGCCGTACGTCAACGTGCCGCGCGAGAACTACCAGGCCTACATCGACAGCCTGCCGGACGCGACGATCGTGCCGGAGCCCGCCGTCAAGGCGCAGGAGCTGTACGCGGCGCTCGACCCGGTGGTGCAGGCCGTCCTCACGCGGGAGGACGCCGACCCCGCCGAGCTGCTGCAGAAGGCTCAGACCCAGGTCCAGGACCTGGTCGACGCCGGCTGAGCCTCGTCCCGGGGTGCCGCGCGCGCCCCGGGACCGCTCCGCGCCCGACACCACGAAGATGGAGAAGCCCGTGACCGTCACCGCTCCGCCCGCAGCCGACGCCTCGCCCGCGTCGCAGCGTGCCGCGACCGCGCCCCCGGTCGTGGCACGGCGCCGCGGGTCCCCGCTCGCCCCCCTCGCCCGGTGGGCGCGCGGGGGCGGCCCTGCCACGCTCCTCATGTTCGTGCCGCTGCTGCTGGCCTTCGGCTACTTCGCGTGGTGGCCGATCGTGCAGAGCCTCGTCCTCGCGTTCCAGCACACGGACCTCGTCACCGAGCCCAGCTGGGTCGGGCTGAGCAACTTCCGGCGCGTCCTGGCCGACCCGCTCCTGTGGACCGCCCTCGGGAACACGGCCTGGTTCGCGGCGCTCGCCCTGGTCATCGGCTTCCCGCTGCCGATCCTCATGGCGATGGTGATGGCGGAGCTGCGACGCAGCAGGCAGATCTCGAGCGTGCTGGCGTACCTGCCGGTGATCATCCCGCCCGTGGTGAGCGTGCTCCTGTGGAAGCAGTTCTACGACCCGTCCGGGACCGGGCTGTTCAACACGGTCCTCGGCTGGATGGGCGTGCCGCCGGTCGGCTGGCTGCAGGATCCTGGGCTCGCGATGCCGAGCATGGTCGTCCAGTCCACGTGGGCGACGGCGGGCACCGCCACGATCATCTACCTCGCGGCGCTCATGTCGATCCGCACCGAGCTGTACGACGCGGCCGAGGTCGACGGGGCGTCGATCCTCCAGCGCACGTGGCACGTCACCCTGCCGCAGCTGCGCAGCGTGATCCTGCTCATGCTCCTGCTGCAGATCATCGGCACGATGCAGGTCTTCACCGAGCCGTTCGTCATGACGGGAGGGGGGCCGGAGAACCGGACGGTCACGCTCCTGATGCTCGTCTACAACTACGCCTTCCTCTCGGGCGACTTCGGCAAGGCGACAGCCCTCAGCCTCCTGCTCGCCGTCGCCCTCAGCCTCGTCTCCGCGGTCTACCTGCGGCTCACCCGGAAGTGGAGCGAATCGTGACCAGCGTGACGACCAGAGTGACGACCCCCGTGCGCGCGACCGCGCGGCGCGCCCCGGCGGGCGCCGACCCCGACGAGCGGTCCAACATCTCCACGCTCGACCGGTCGCGCCGTTCCGTGCGCGTCACGACACGCGTGCTCACCGGGGTGCTGATCGCCGCCCTGTGCCTGGTGGCGCTCGGGCCGCTGCTCTGGTTGTTCAAGTCCGCCCTGTCCACGAGCCAGGACATCCTGCGCGAGCCGTTCGCCTGGTGGCCGAGCGGCATCCAGTGGCACAACCTGGCCGACGCCTGGACGCAGGTCCACGTGGGGCAGTACCTGCTCAACACGGTGTGGATGGCGGCCGGCTGCTGGTTCTTCGGCCTCCTCGTGGCGCTGACCGGTGGCTACGGCATCGCCGTGCTGCGCCCCAGGTACGCGAAGGCCGTCAACGCCGCCGTGCTGGCGACCCTCTTCATCCCCGGGGTGGTCTCCCTCATCTCGCTGTACGTGACGGTGCTCGACGTCCCGCTGCTGGGGGTCAACCTCGTCAACACGTTCTGGGCGGTGTGGCTGCCGACCTCCGCGAGCGCCTTCAACGTGCTGCTCGTCGCGCGGTTCTTCGACCGGCTGCCGCGCGACGTCTTCGAGGCCGCCCGGATCGACGGCGCGGGCGTGTTCCGCGTGTTCTGGTCGATCGTGCTGCCCCTGTCGCGGCCGGTCGTCGGGGTGGTCTCCCTGCTGACGATCGTGGCCTCGTGGAAGGAGTTCCTCTGGCCGCTGCTCGTCCTGCCCTCGCCGGACCTGCAGCCGTTGTCCGTCGGCCTGTTCCGGGTGAGCGAGACGGCCCCCACCCATCTGCTGATGGCCGGGATGTTCATCTCGGTGCTCATCCCGGTGGTGCTGTTCGTCCTCTTCCAGCGCCAGTTCCTGCGGAGCGCCGGCCAGGCCGGCGCGGTCAAGGGGTGACGACGGTGCCGACGACGATGCCGACGACGACGCCCGCGACGACGCCCCCGACGACGCCCCTGACGACACGACGGCCGCGCCGGGCCGTCCCCGCTCTCCTCGCCGCGCTCGCGGTCCTCGCGGGCGTGCTCGTGACGCCGCCGGCGCCCGCCCGTGCCGACCTCGCCGCGTCCGACTCCTTCGAGGGGTGGACCACGACCGTCTCGGGCAGCCCCGACTTCGTGATCGCCGCGGACACCGCGCAGGCCCACGACGGAGCCGCCTCGGCGCGGGTCGACTTCACGACGCCGTACTCGGCCTCGTACGTCGACCTGCGGCAGAACGTCCGGGCGACGGGCGGCGTCACCTACGACATGAGCGCGTGGGTGCGCACCGCGGACCTCTCCTCCGCCGGGGCGGCCTACGTCGTGCTCAGCAGCGACCACACCCAGCGCGTCGAGCTGCCCGCGGGGACGAACGGCTGGACGAAGCTGGAGTGGAGCTACACCCAGCCCACGGGCAGCATGACGTTCGTCCTGCGGTTCCTCGTGCGCGGCGCCGGCACGGTCTGGCTCGACGACGTGCGCATGGCCGCGGCGGGCGACGACGACAACCTGGTCGTCAACCCGTCGTTCGAGCAGCACGCGCCCCCGCCCGGCACGCTCGCCTTCGCCGACACCGCTCTCGTCTACCGGGCGGGCGACGCGCACGTCGGCGTCCGCACGGTGGCGCAGAGCGTGGACTGGGAGCTCCGGGCGGCGTCGGGGCAGCGCGTCGACACGGGGACGGTGACCGTCTCCGGCGGTTCGGCGTCGATCGACCTGTCCGGGCTGCCCGCCGGGTACTACGGCCTCACCCTCGAGATCGACGCCCCGGTCGCGCTCAGCCGCACCGGGTCCCTCGCGGTCGTCGAGGCGCCCGGGGCAGCGGCCTCGTCGGACCGACCGGTGGGCGTCGCGGTCCACGTGAACCGGTACTCGGTGGAGCAGGTCGACGCGCTCATGGCACCGCTGGGCGCCGGGACGATGCGCGAGGGGCCGTCGTGGGACACCGTCGAGACGGCGCCCGGCGTCTACGAGTTCCCCGCGCACTTCGACGCGCAGGTCGCGGCGGCGAAGGCGCGGGGCGAGCGGCCGCTGGTCATCCTCGCCTACTTCAGCAGGTGGTACGACGACGGCAAGACGCCGAGCACGCCCGAGGGGATCGCCGCGTACGCCCGGTACGCCGCGGCCGCCGCCGCGCACTACGGGCCAGGCGTCGACTACGAGGTCTACAACGAGTTCAACCACTCCTTCAACACGGGGGCGTGCGGCACGACCGCCGCGTGCTACCTGGACCTGCTCGCGCCCGCGGCCGACGCCATCCACGCCGCCGCGCCCGGCGCGCGCGTCGTCGGTCCCGTCACGGCGGGGGCGCGGTGGGACTTCATGGAGGACCTGTTCGCTCTCGGAGGCCTCGACTACCTCGACGCCGTCAGCTACCACACGTACGACTTCCCCGTCGCGCCCGAGGGCCGCACGGAGGCGGGCGTCGCGACCCTGCGCGCGCTCGTCGACGAGTACGCGCCCGGGCGGGACATCCCCATCTGGCTCAGCGAGCACGGCTGGACGACGACGACCGGCGGCACCACCGAGCAGCAGCAGGCGGCCTACGTCGTGCGCTCGGCGGCGCTCCTGGAGGCGGCGGGCGTCGAACGGGTCATCTACTACGAGCTCATCGACTCCGGCGCGAACCGTGCCGAGCCCGAGCACAACTTCGGGCTCACCCGGCTGCCGGCCGCCGGCGGCACGGCCCTCACCCCCAAGCCGGCCTACCCGGCGCTCGCGACCTTCACCCGGCTGACGGCGGGCCGCACGCTCACGGCCCTGCGGCGGCTGGACGGCGCGATCACCGCCGACTTCACCGACGCCACGGGCGGCGCCGTGCGGATGATCTGGGCGACGGGGGCCCCGGTCACGGTGTCCGTGAAGACGGGGGCGTCGGCGCGGGTCGTCCGGGCCGATGGCCGGTCGTGGCGGGCGCGGCCGGACGGCCCGGTGGAGCTGACGGTCGGGGGAGACCCGGTCTACGTGTCCGGAGCCGTGGGGGCGACGACGATCGTGCCCGACGCCGCGGCCGAGGTCGGCACCCCCGACCAGGTCGCGCTCGGCCAGGGGGCCGACGTCCCCGTGGGCGTGGACCGCGCGGCGCTCGGGGTGACGGGCGACGTCAGCATCGTCGGCCCGGTGGGCGGCGGGGTCGCTCTCTCCGGGACCGGTGACCAGGTGCAGGGCGTGCTCGCGCTGGACGCGATGCGCGAGCCGGGCGTGCACCCGGTGTCGTACACGGTGCGCAGCGGGGACGCGGTGGTCGCCTACGTCGACGACACCACGGACGTCGTGCAGAACCCGCTGCTCTCCCTCGGCCCGGCCGCCGGACGGCGGGGCGACGTCGGTCTCGCCCTCGACGTCGAGAACCTCCCTGGCGGGGACGCCACGACGGTCGGCGACATCACCTGGACCGTCGGGGACACGCAGGGCGTGCTGCCGGACGTCGCGGTGGACCCGGGGAGCACGTCGGCGTCGGTGCTCGACCCCGCGCCGCTCGAGCCGTGGCAGCCGTACCCGTTCACGCTCACGGCGACCGCGGGGGGAGAGGTGCGAAGGCTGTCCGGGACGACGGCACTGGCACCTGTCGCCAAGAACCCCCGCCGGGCGGCGGTGGTCGACTGGCGGGCCCGGGGCACCTACGTCCCGATCAGCGGTGCCACGCCCGACACCGACGACCTGGGCGGGACGTTCGCGCTCTCGTGGAGCGACCGCGGGCTCCGCCTCCGTGCCGCGGTGCGGGACGACGACCACCGCGTCTCCGCCGCGGTCGACCGGCTGTGGGAGGGCGACTCGATCCAGCTCGCCGTCGCGCGCGGGCTGCCGGGGGAGGACCCGGCGTCGCGGGTGGAGATCGGGGTCCACCCGGCGGTCGGGAGCGCGAGCGCCTACCGGTACACCGCCCCGGTCGGGGTCGTCGACGACGTCGCCGCGGACGTGGCGCGCGACGACGGCACCACGACCTACGACGTCCTCGTGCCCTGGGACGAGCTGGGGATCGACCCGCACGACGGGGTGTTCGCGTTCTCCGTCCTCGTCAACGACAACGACGGCGGCGCCCGGCAGGGCTTCCTCGAGTGGGGCAGCGGCATCGGGCCGAGCAAGGACTCGGCGCTGTTCGTCCCGGTCGTCCCCGTCCGGACCGTGCCCAGGCCGTGACCGTGCCCAGGTCGTGACCGTGCCCAGGTCGTGACCGTGCCCCTGCGCACCCCCCGCTGACACACCGCATCACCGACAGGCCGGCCGACGCGCCGGGCCGAGAGGACCATCTCCATGACACGCACGACGACGACCCGCTCGACGACGGCCCGCAGCACGCGGTACGCGCTGATCGGCACGGGCGGGCGCGCCCAGCTCTACCTGACGGCGCTCGCCGGCCCCTACGCCGAGGTCGCCGAGCTCGTGGCCTGGGGCGACACCAACCCGGGACGGTTGGAGTGGAACGAACGGCGCCTCGCGGAGGCGGGCCTCGCCGCCCCCGAACGGATCGACCTCGCCGCGCTCTCCGCGCACGTGGCACGGTCCCGCATCGACCGGGTGATCGTCACGGCGCCGGACCACGCGCACGCAGAGGTGGTGGTCGCCGCCCTCGACGGCGGTGCCGACGTCGTCGTCGAGAAGCCGCTGACGACGGACGCCGAGGGCGTGCGCCGCATCGCAGACGCCGTCGACCGCACGGGGCGGGACGTCGTCACCACGTTCAACTACCGGTACTCGCCCCGGAACGCCGCGCTGAAGCAGGTCGTCGCGGACGGCCGCATCGGCGAGGTCACCTCCGTGCACTTCGAGTGGCTCCTGGACACCTCCCACGGGGCCGACTACTTCCGCCGCTGGCACCGGCGCAAGGAGAGCTCGGGCGGACTCCTGGTCCACAAGTCCTCCCACCACTTCGACCTCGTCGGCTGGTGGCTCGCCGACGCCCCCGAGCGGGTGTACGCCAGCGGTGGGCTCCGCTTCTACGGCGAGGAGAACGCGGCCCGCCGCGGCCTCGGCGACCGGCCTGCCCGGGGCACGTACGACGGGGCGGACCGCGACCCGTTCGCGCTCGACCTGCGCGAGCACGACCTCCTGCGTGGCCTGTACCACGAGCAGGAGGAGCACGACGGCTACCTGCGGGACCAGGACGTGTTCGCGCCGGGGATCGACATCGAGGACAACCTGTCCGTCGTCGTCGACTACGCCCGGGGCGCCACCATGACGTACTCGCTCAACGCCCACTCTCCCTGGGAGGGCTACACGGTGGCGCTCAACGGGACGCGGGGGCGGGCGGAGCTGACCGTCGTCGAGCGCGGCGCCGTCCTGGCCGACGGCGGGAGTCGACCGGTCGACCCGACGGCCGCGGGGGACGCGGCAGCTGACGACGGCCCCCGACGGGTGGGGGAGCGGCTCGTGGTGCAGGAGCACTTCGCCAGCGCGCGGGAGATCGCCGTGCCGCAGGCCGCCGGCGGGCACGGCGGCGCGGACGACGCGCTGCTCCGCGACCTCTTCCTCGGCAGTGCGCACGACGACCTCGGCCGGGCGGCCACGTGGCTCGACGGCGTGCGGGCCCTCGCCGTGGGAGTGGCGGCCAACGAGTCCCTCGCCAGCGGGCTGCCGGTCGCCGTCCGTGACCTCGACCTCGGCGCGGCGCAGCCGGCGCTCGAGGTCGCCTCGACCGTCCGCGCCGCCCCTGTCGCCGCCCCCGGCCGCGCGGCCCTCGCTGGATAGGATCGTCTGATGTCGACTCAACGTGCCGTGCGCCTGAGCGACGTCGCGGCGGTGGCGGGCGTGTCGAAGGCGACCGCGTCGAAGGCGCTCAACGACAGCCCGGTGGTGTCCCCGGCCACCAAGGCGCGGGTGCGGGAGGCGGCCGAACGGCTCGACTTCCGCCCCAACGCCCTCGCCCTGTCGTTCGCGTCCGGGCGCAGCCGGACGGTCGGCCTGCTCACCCACCGCGCGACGGCGACGTTCTCCCGACCGGTCGTCATGGGCGCGATCCTGCGGCTGGGCAGCCGGGAACGCGCCGCGCTCGTCTTCGACGGTCGGATCGACGCCCACCGCGACATGACGGAGAGCGTCCGGACGCTCCAGGACCGCCGCATCGACGGGCTGCTCGTCGTCGGGTCCGGGTACGCCCGGGTCACGCCGTCGATCACCCACCACTTCGACGTGCCCGTCACGTACGCCTTCGCCGCGACCGACGACCCCGAGGACTTCGTGTTCCTCCCCGACAACGAGCGCGCCGGCTACCTCGCGGCCCGCCACCTCGTCGAGCGGGGCCGCACCCGGGTCGCGCACGTGACGGCGGACGCGGACGACCTCGCCGTGCGCCGGCGTGCGGCGGGGTTCCGGCGCGGGCTCGCGGAGGCGGGGATCGCCCCGCTGGTGACCCTGCACGGGAGCTGGCGGCGCGAGTGGGGCGAGCAGGCTGTCAGCCTCCTCGACGAGCAGCAGCCCCGCTACGACGCGGTCTTCTGCGGCAACGACCACATCGGGTTCGGGGTGCTCGACGCCCTCGAGGCACGGGGGCGACGCGTGCCCGACGACGTCGCCGTCGTCGGCGTCGACAACTGGGAGGAGGTCGTCATCGACCAGAAGCTCCGGCGTCTGACCACGATCGACCTCGACCTCATGGGGGTGGGCCGGGTCGCGGCGGACAACGTCATCGAGCCGGAGGCGGACGGGGGAGAGCGGTTCGTGGAACCGCTCCTCGTGCACGGCCCCTCGACCTGACCCTCGTCGCGGCAGCGACAGACCCGTTGACGCCTCGCGCGGCGTGCTGGAGGATCGCAGGCACGCGAACCGGACAGTGGTGTCCGGATGAGAGGAGTCGTCATGCCTGGTCCGTCCGAGCAGCAGTTCGACCACACCTACGACGTCGTGGTGGTGGGCAGCGGGGCCGCGGGCTTCGCCACCGCCCTGGGTGCGGTGGACGCGGGGCTGAGCGTGCTGATCGTCGAGGGCACGGAGAAGTGGGGCGGCAGCTCGGCGATGTCCGGGGGCGGGCTGTGGCTGCCCGACAACCCGCTGATGGAGCGCGACGGTGCCGGCGACTCGCGCGAAGAGGCCCTGGCATACCTCGACGAGACCGTCGGCGACGTGGGCAGGTCGACCTCGCGAGAGCGCAAGGAGGCCTTCGTGGACGGGGTGGCCGACCTCGTCACGACCGCAGAGCGGCACGGGATGCGCTTCTCGCGGGGCAAGGACTACCCGGACTACTACCCCGAGCTCCCCGGCGGGAAGATCGGCCGGTCGATCGAGGTCGAGCCGCTGGACTCCAAGCCGCTCGGGGACTGGTGGCACACGCTGCGGTCGGCGATCGCGCTGCCCGCGAAGACCGACGACGTGTGGCTGCTGGGCCGTGCGTGGTCGACGCCGGCCGGCTTCGTGCGCGGCGCGCGGTTCGTGTTCCGTGCCCTGGGCGGGGTGGTGACCGGCAAGCGGCTCGTCGGGATCGGGAACGCGCTGATGACGTCGTTCGGCCGAGCCCTGCTGGTCGAGCGGGAGGTCCCGCTGTGGCTGTCCTCGCCCCTGGAGGACCTCGTCGTCGACGGCGGGAGGGTGGTGGGCGTCCGGGTGCGCCGGGAGGGCCGGGTCGTGACCGTCGGCGCCACGCGGGGCGTGATGCTGGCGGCAGGCGGCTTCGAGTCGAACCCCGACTGGCGGCAGAAGTACCACGGCATCGACGGCAACCCCTCGGGCAACCCGGGCAACGTCGGGCAGGTCATCGAGATCGCTCGTGAGGCCGGTGCGGCGCTCGAGCTCATGGACGACGCCTGGTGGGGCGCGTCGGTCGAGGCCCCGCCCGGCGGGTCGCCCGCCTTCATCGTGGGGGAGCGGTCGATGCCGTACTCGATCATGGTCGACGCGCGCGGAGAGCGGTTCGCGAACGAGTCCGAGTCGTACGTGGACCTCGGCCACCACATGCTCGCCCACGACAAGGACGGTCCGTACTGGCTCGTCCTGGACGCCCGCGCCCAGCGCCGCTACCTGCAGACCTTCGCGATGGACCCGCGGGCCGTCAAGGCGATGCGGCGGGCCGGCATCGCGCACCGGGCGGGCACGATCGCCGAGCTGGCCGGGGCGATCGGCGCGGACCCGGCGACGCTGCAGCGCACGGTGCGGCGGTTCAACGGCTTCGCGCGCACGGGGGTCGACGGCGACTTCGGCCGCGGGAACTCCGCGTACGACCGGTACTACAGCGACCCGCTCGTGCGCCCCAACCCGAACCTCGGTCCGCTCGAGAAGGGTCCGTTCGTGGCGTACCGCGTCGTGATCGGCGACCTGGGCACCAAGGGCGGGGTCGTCACCGACGCCGACGGACGCGCGCTGCGGGAGGACGGCAGCGTCATCGACGGCCTGTACGCGGCGGGCAACACCTCCGCGTCCGTCATGGGGCGGACCTACCCCGGCCCGGGGTCGACCATCGGGCCCGCCACCGTGTTCGGCCTGCGGGCGGCGCGGCGGATGGCGCGCGCGGACGGCTGAGCCTCCGGCGAGCGCGGTCGTACCGCGGCCGGGCGCAAGGGTCTGAAGCGTCGGACGGAAATTGCTGAGGAAATGTCGAGACGGCTGATATGCCATTCTTCAATTGAGACAGCACTATGTCGACGGAATGGCAGACGGGCGAATTGACGGGGTGCTCCGTGAGGTAATGTCGCCACCGGACCGGTGCCCGCTGGTCGTCAATAGCGTTTCACTTCTGGGGAATGTTCCACGTGCCGTTTCTTCGCAAGAGGTCGAGGACCTCTCAGGCCGCCCACGCGGCCCCGGCCTCGCCCGACACCTCGGAGTTCGACCTGCGGATCCTGCTCGGCCTGGACCCGTCCGAACGGCGCTCCCCGGCCGCGGAAGGCGGCGTTGACGACGGGTCGGTCCATGCCACCGATGACCACGGTCCTGCCCTGGCACCTGAGGGTGCGGGGCGGGCCGACATCGACCACCGACCGAGAGGACCGCTCATGGCCAGCATCGACGACGCGCTCACCGAACTCATCTCGCACCCGGGCGTCGTCGGCGCAGTGTTCGTCGACGCCGAGAGCGGGATGTCGTTGGGGACGAGGAGCGCCGGCGCGATCGACATCGAACAGGTCGCCGCCGTGAACTCCCAGGCCGTCCGCTCGAGCCTGCAGTCGATGCGGGCGCTGGGTATCGCCGACGACCTCGACGACCTGCTCATCACCTTCACCGGGCAGTACCACGTCGCCCGCGTCATCCCGCTCGACGGGAACCAGGCGATCATCGCCTACGTCGTCCTCGACCGGTCGCGCGGGAACCTCGCGCTCGGCCGGCTCAAGGTCGCCGAGGTCGCGCGGCAGATCGTCATCTGACGCGTCGACCAGGACGGAGGGACGGGACGGAGGGACTC